>JAJRTM010000124.1 GCA_024278285.1 Planctomycetota bacterium | reverse complement strand
TTGGAGACGAACTCGTCTGGGTGTTCGGTGAAAAGATCGTATTTTTGAAGTTCGGTTTCATCGAAGTCTTTTTGGTTGAATGTAACGATTGAATCTGCATTTGACCGAATTGCGACTGCAAGCACATGGCGGTCATCAGCATCTTTTAATTCGAGAGATTCAACCAACTCTTCATAGCCTGTGACTAAACTATCTGGAACCGCAGTGTTCATTAAAGTGCAAGTTCGCTGAAGTCTCCTGGCGTCAAGATCCGGTCGATTGATGAGTAAATTGCGAGTCCACTCGTCGTGAATGGTTTGCGACCATTTCGCCCGATACATCCCCGCTACAGCAAGGCTCATCAAAAGATCTCGAAGCGGTGCCGGATAAAGCACGCAAGCGTCCAAGACTGCGGTAAATCCAGACAATTGTTAATACCCCATATCGAGTTCTTGTGCTTCGTCCGCCAAATCTTGCAGGGCAGTATTGCTTTGTTCGGCCTGTTTTTTTTTATATTCAGCCAGGTCACTAAATTTTATTCTGCGATTGCGTCCCACCTTCCGATGATGAATCTCACCCAAATCTAATATCTTGTTGAGATAAGGACGCGAAACATTAAGGATGTCAGCGGCTTGCTGTGTTGTTAATTCCTTGTCCATTGGGATGAGAGAAAATGCTTTTCCCTCAGACATTACCGCAATCACCTTCATAAGCACATCAAATACTTGATGGGGAACCTCAATCGATTCACTATCACCATTTTTCCGAATTGTCACTACTGAAGCAGGGGCGAATTCACGCGCCAGCCGCCGACTAAAGTCTTTCGCTTGTTGGGCATCGCGTTCAGTTGGAACAAATGTCTCTTCCAGAACAGCCATCATTATCTCCTAGAATGTACAAACCACATTCCTTTGTTCGTGTTATCCATTGATAGAACTTTAGGCCGGCATCGAAATGAATGCAATAGACGAAATATTCGAATCAAACGGAATTCTCGAAATTGCATACTGTAAGCGAAGTGAAGTCATGTGAGATACTGTATTTGTAGGGGATTTGTCGTTCCCGGCTCCACGTTACCCGCCGGAGATGGGAGTGAAGATTGTTAAGGTATCGCCTTCGCGCAGTTCAACTTCATCGTCCCAGCGGAGATGTCTGTCTCCCAGAAACAGCACGATTGCTTGTTGTAAATTGCCTTCGGAGTCGAGCAGGATATTTTTCAGCGGGTCGCCATGTTTTTCTGCAACATGATGTACAAGACATTTGAGCGTACACGGCTCGCCAAGTTCCACTTCTTCTGATGCGATACCCGCTGCCGTTTTAACTTGGGTTTTATATTCAACCGTTAATTTCATAGTGCCGATTCTTTGAACGAATTGAAGATAGATAAAATTCAGCCGTTTTATGAACTGAGGTTTTCCGCGACATCGGTTCGGTAGGCGGTTAAGCCGGGGATGAAGCCGACCAGTGAGGCCAGGACGATCATCGCGGGAATGACGATCAGTTCCTGCGGATCGAAAATGAACGGATCGATCAACAAGCCACTTCTTGCGGTAATAACCGGCCCTGCCAGCATGATTAAGCCATGCCCCATCGCAATTCCCGCCAGCCCGCCCACCAAACAAAGTGTGACCGACTCTGTAAGAATTATCGAAAAGACGGTCATCCGATCAGCTCCCAGAGCGCGCATGATCGCGATTTCTTTTTTTCGATCCGCCATCGAATTATAAATACTGACAAAAATCCCGACACCCGAAACAATAATAATCAGCCCGGTCAAATACATCAAAACTAATCGGATGTTGCCGACCAGGTTTTTCATCAATCGCTGCATCGGACGAATTGGATTCACCGCCTGCGCTTTGAATCCTTCCTTCAACTTGGCAGAAAAACCGATGGCGCGAGACTGGGAAAGCGTTGGGTTTTTGGGATCAAATTTCATCTTCACTAAAATAGAAGTCACTTCTTTTTGCAGCATCGGCAGTGTGTGGGCGTGACCGAATTCCTTCTTCTCTTTTTCGTATAACGCCAGTTCTTTGGCATGGAACTGTTTGACCTCTTCGGGAGTCTCTCCAAAGAACTCGGCTTCCCGGGCAATTGCTTCATCAATCGGTTTTTCATGACCATCAATCGCGAAGAATCCGTTAAGGTTCACAAACACGGTTCGATCGTTCGGCGTGCCGGTTGGTTTGAGGATGCCCACAATCGTAAATTCCTCCTGATGCACATGATCATCCTGCCCGGCGTGGATCATGTGAAACGGATCGCCCACTTTCCAGCCGTTTACTCTCGCGACATGAGAACCGATCACCGCATCCCACTTGCCGCTGGGCCATTCACCTTCAATTTGAAACTTTTTTTTGTAAGCATATTCGTTGAAGAAAAATTCGACAATCGTTCCCAGAATCGGAAAGCCCCCCACTTCGCTGCTGTCCCCCAGCGCAACCGGGATCGCGACTTCAATATGTTTATTCGCTTTGATTTCTTCATAATATCGCCAAGGCAGGTTTTCAATCGGCGGAGCCATGCGGTACACGGTATTCAACACCAGATCGAGTTCACTCCCCTTCGGGCCAACCACCAGATCGTAGCCGAACTCTTGAAGCTCGAACGCGCCGGTCACAATCGTGTTGGCAACTAAAACCGCGATCATCAGCGACGTACCGAGTGCCACACTGAACGCAGTCAATACTGAAGCCAATGCCCGCTGGCGAATACTTTTGAATGCAATACTGATTAAACTCATAAGATTAAACTTGTTTTCTGGTCACTAAAAAATCGCAGGGTCCGCTGTGCAGACCAAAGGAATTGGCTTATCGGCATCTCTATTTAATTGGTCCG
>JAJRTM010000123.1 GCA_024278285.1 Planctomycetota bacterium | reverse complement strand
CGTTATTCGCTTTAAGTTAGCTTTGAACATGGTTTAATGTAACGAAACGTCTGAAAAGGCCTGTTTCAAAATAGTGAAAACATACTGAACACGACATTTTGTTTAATAAATCAACAAGCCCTAACACCCCCGGCTCGCCTGTAATTTCACTAAAGGTTTTATTTCTGTGAATCAGGGCTATCAAAATAAACGAGTTTTATTCGTGGCGTATCAATTCCCACCGGCTGGGGGGATTGGAGTGCATCGCGTGGTGAAATTTGTGAAGTATCTTGCTGAGTTCGGCTGGGATGCTTCCGTGCTGACGGTCTCCAACCCGTCCGTTCCGATGACTGATGATTCCCTTTGTGCAGATATCCCGAAAAATACAACGATCATCAAAGCCAAAACGTGGGAGCCGGGCTATTCGTGGAAGCAAAAACTGGCGACCGAAAAAAGTGAGGCTTCTTTTTCAAATTCAAAACCGAGAAAACAATTTCTGAAACCACTGATAAAATCAACCGCGAATTTGCTCCTGCAGCCAGATATGCAAATTCTGTGGTATAACAATGCAGTACGCGCAGGCCGTAAACTCCTGCAGGAAACAAAGCACGATGCGATTATTGCGACCGCGCCGCCGTTTTCTTCGTTTCTGGTCGGGAGAAAACTAGCGAAGAAATCGGGACTGCCTCTTATTCTCGATTACCGTGATGAATGGGGCATTAGTAACGCGTATTGGGAAAATAAACAGCCGAATTTTATTTCTACTGCGATCCAGTCCCGAATGCAGAAAAGTTTGCTCACCGATGCCACGATGGCTATTGCGACCACGCCTTCCAGTTGTGAATCGGTACAGCGAACTGCCGATGAAGCCGGTTCGCCGATTCGTTGTGAGTTCATTTACAACGGTTACGATCCCGATGATTTCAATCAGAATAGTTCTGCAAACATTTCACGCAAAGACTACGGCAACGGCCTCGATAAATTTCGACTCGCGTATGCAGGAACACTCTGGAATTTGAACAGTATCGAGCCGCTTGTTGATGCGATTTTGCAATTGGAAAAAGAAGCACCTGAATTGCTCAGACAAATGGAATTCGTGATTGCGGGCAGACGTACTGCCGAACAGGAAGCGTTGCTTGATCGGTTAGAACAACTTCCCTGCCAAATTGTTCGCCTCCCTTTTATCAGTCACGATGAAGCCGTTCAACTGATGCAGACATCCAATTGCCTGGCACTTTTGAATTCGAATCTTCCGGGAGCAGAACGGGTGGTTAACGGGAAGATTTTTGAATACATCGCCGCTGAGAAGCCGTTTTTGTTGATCTCACCACCCGGCGATATGTGGCAACTTACAGAGGATTGCCCCTATGCTCTTCCCTGTGATCCTGCATTACCAGAAGATATTGCAACAGCTCTGGGAAATCAGTTAAAACAGTATCGTGAAGGGACGATTCAAGATGTAGGAAGCTGGTCACCCAAATTACATCAACGCAGAGGCCGTGCCGAACAACTTGCCAAACTGTTGAAAGACGTGACTGATTCTTCGGCGAACGAAAAAATTAAAACTGATAATGGAGCCCGTAAGTTGAAAAAAACTCCTGTTGCATAGGGTTCGCTGTGCGGGCCGAAATTGAAATTCACTGTTCCGATAATGGTCCGCACAGCGGACCCTACATTCATTTAATCTTATGATATTTATTCCGTTTATCATTGTTGGTCTCTTGTTGCTTGGGCTGCTGGGATACTGGCTGGCGCTCAAGCAGCGGCATATCGACATGTGGATTGGGAGTTATTACTTTCCTTCAAATCGATCGATTGAAGCGAGTCAATCCGATGAACCGATCGATCTGTTTATCGCGATTTGCGATCATTACGAACCGGGACGAGATGGTGCTTCGAAAGAAGTTGGAATATCGCTGGTGGATCGCTGGGTGAACGAGTACCCGAAATTGTTTGATCAATTTCGCGATTGCAACGGGCAAGTTCCTCAGCATACTTTCTTTTTTCCGCAAGATGAATACGAGCCGGAATATCTTGATCGTTTGAAGACGTTATGCGAAGCAGGGTATGGCGATGTCGATGTGCATCTGCATCATGAAAGTGATACCGCGGAGCAGCTTCGCGAAAAATTGAATGCGTTTCGCGAAACGCTTTTTCATCGCCATGGATTACTGCGACGTGACCCTGTCACGAATGAAATTGTGTACGGTTTTATTCATGGCAACTGGGCACTTTGCAATTCTCGTCCAGATGGTTACTGCTGTGGTGTGAACGAAGAAATTACGATCTTGCGAGAGACCGGCTGTTACGCTGATTTCACGATGCCTTCTGCTCCTTCGAATACGCAAACATCGACAATCAACAGCATCTATTATGCGACGGATCGCCCCGGAGAAAGCAAAAGTCATAACACCGGACAACACGCAGCCGTTGGGGGTACACCTCCTGCGGAAAGTTTGCTGATGATTCAAGGACCACTTGCACCAAGCTGGTCGCCGCCGAAGTGGGGGATTTTTCCACGTATCGAAAATGGAGATCTTCACGGCACTCGCCCTCCAACAATTGATCGCTTGAAACTTTGGACAAAAGCGAACGTGCACGTTCAGGGAAAATCGAACTGGAAGTTCATCAAACTTCACACACATGGATGCAAAGAAGGAAACATCGACATGCTGCTCGGAACGCCGATGCAGCAATTTCATCAACAGCTTGCCAGTTACGCCCAGCAAAATCCGAATATCCGCTACCACTATGTTACTGCCTGGGAAATGGCTTTGCTGGTGAAACAAGCCGAGCAAAATAATACAGACGACTCGAAGGCATTAACCTCCGGGCTCGCCTGATAACCGGAACAATCGGAAGTGATGACGCTTACTTTCTGTTTTCTCTTACCGATACCGTCTACTTTTTTTGCCAATCTTACAAAAATGTGGGATACTTCAAGTGGTACATTGCCGGTTGGCATCTGTATTACCAACGTTAAAAGTTTGCGAACGGTTTGCAAACTTTTTGAAAAACAGTTTTTGGTTACGGCTATCAGAATGAACCAGCCGTGCTGGGATGTTTTCAACTTGGCAACAGATCGTTTTCTCAGGCCACATTGAGGTGGAAGGAAGTTGCAAGACATGGATATTTGCGAAGAATTGATTGTTGATCGTCGGACAAGCGTTCGGCGGGCGATGGCAGGGAAAAGAGTAGACAGCAGCGAACCGATGGGAGCCGAGCAGGGCGACCAGCAACCCGTTGGACGGCGAAAAGTAGAACGCCGTAAGCAGATTGATCCCACGACATGCGAACGGGATTACTCTGGCGACGAAATCGATTTCATGAAAGCGATGGATAACTACAAAAGACGGTCTGGCCGTCAGTTTCCCACCTGGAGTGAAGTTCTCGAAGTTCTCAAAGATATGGGATACCGCAAAGTCGCAGAACCAATGACGACATTTGTTCCCGATTCTGAAAAAGTGGAAGCGTAAAATTCCTTAAAAAAGTAACGAGCAAACCTGTCCCTGTTCAGTCATTCCGATTGAACAGGGATTTTTTTGTGCCGTAATTGAGCAAGCATTGGTTAAATAATAACTGTCGGTTTTACTGGAAACGATGCCGAGCTGAATCACTGAACGAAAATTCAAACCGTTTGGATGCCCCAGACGCATCGCGTCTGGGTTGCCCTGCAACAAGAAGCAGAGAATGTGGTTTCCAACGAAGAAAAAGCATGAAACGGTAAAAAAAGAAGGGGCGATTATTGCCTGGACAGAGTGTCTGATAAGACTTCCTGTGACTGCGTCACCCAGACGCGATGCGTCTGGGCCATCCAAAGAGACGACAGTTATTGTTTGATTGATGCTAAGTTGTCCTCAAAACATGGCTTCTCGTTTGAAAAAGTAACTGTTTTCTTGTTATACAGGGACAACAGTTTTGCGGTACACTGCTACCCCTGTCTGATGACAAATCAAACTCCTTACGAAAGCCTACCTATGAAGATATTGATCCCCATTTTGTTCGCTTGTGGTACCGCTTTATGCTGGGGGTTGTACGGTCCGACCATTCAACATGCCCGTAGTTCAACAGGTGAATGGAGTGCGTTCAAGCCTTACGTGTTTATCGGGATTGCGTATCTTGTTTGGGCATGTTTGGGGGGCGTTGTCGGGATGGTGCTCAAAGGAGATGGCTTCTCTTATTCGGGAACCCAAACCCCTGCCATGACGTGGGGATTTCTTGCCGGATCACTTGGTGCAATCGGTGCGTTTAGCCTGACTTCAGCCATGCTCAGCGGCGGGAAGCCTTTGTTTGTGATGCCAATTGTTTTTGGCGGAGCCGTTACCGTCACTGCGATTGTTTCTGTTATTGAACTGAAAGATTTATCGAAAGTAAACCCGATGCTGTGGGTCGGCATGGTCGCTGTTGTCGTGGGAGTTGTTCTGGTTGCTGCGAATACTCCGCATGGTCATCCACCGAAAAAACAGATTGATCAAACAGAACCTGCAAATGCCGCGGTTGATCAATCGTCTGGCGAAAGCAGTGTATAACGAAGCAGAGAAAGAAAGGTTCATTCAACCAAAGCGGCAAGGCGAACATGGCAACCAAAGGACTTTTCATCACGGGAACCGATACCGATATCGGCAAGACATTCATTGCATGTCATCTTCTTCGGGAAATGGTTCGGCAAGGGAAATCTGTCGCAGCGTACAAACCTGCCTGCTCTGGCTCGGTGGTTAATCGAGCGGGGAAAAAGATTTGGGAAGATGTCGAACTTCTTCACGAGGCGGCACAGTCGAAAGAACCGAAGAATCGAATTTGTCCACAAACTTTTGACTTGCCGCTGGCTCCAGATCGCGCTGCGAAAATGGAGTCACGCATCGTCGATGAATCGCTTCTGGTTGATGGTTGGAAATGGTGGCTCGATCAGGTCGATTATCTTTTAGTCGAAGGAGTCGGCGGGTTACTTTCGCCAGTTTCGGATAATCTCCTCGTTGCTGATCTCGCTGCACAAATCGGTTATCCCCTGCTCATTGTTGCAGATGCCGGACTGGGAACAATCAATCATACACTCTTAACCATTGAAGCAGCCGAGCAGCGGGGGTTGTCTGTTGCAGCGGTGTTGCTTAATCAAACTTGTTCGCAAAAAGACGATTCGACTTCTTTCAATCGGGAAGACCTTGCCTTGCGAACAAAAGTCCCCATTCTTGGCGAGATGCCATATTGTTCAGGTGG
>JAJRTM010000122.1 GCA_024278285.1 Planctomycetota bacterium | reverse complement strand
TCCAGATTTCATACAAAAATTTATTCTTTCCCCTCACGATCTGAAACCGGGCTCGACAATGCCTGCGGTTCTGTCCGGGCTATCAAAAGAAGAACGCCGATCTCAACTGGAACCGATTGCTCACTTTCTGGCATCAACCGGAAAGATCAATAACAAAAAGGTTGATCGACAGGCAATTGACCGAGGCAATAAGCTGTTCCACACCATCGGCTGCGAAATCTGTCATGGTTCGTCACTGACAAACGAAACAATCTCTTCCACTTCCATTCCTTTAGGATCGTTACACAAAAAGTACAGTTTACCGGCTCTGAAAAAATTCCTGCAAGACCCTCATGCCATTCGTCCCTCCGGTCGAATGCCCGCGATGCACCTGGATGATAAACAGGCTGGCAATCTGGCGAACTATCTGCTGCGGAACTCCTCTCCTGAATTATCAACCCCCAATATTCTGTACGAACTATACCGGGGAGAATGGCAACAGTTACCCGATTTCAAGGCGATGAAACCTGTCAGAGCCGGAAAGACGACTGCATTTGATGTCACGGTCGCCGGGCAGGGCGATTATTTCGGCATCGTTTTCACCGGCTGGATCACAGTTAATAAAAACGGCAAGTACCGATTTTATCTCGGTTCTGATGACGGGAGCAGATTGCTGATTGATGGAAAAGAAGTCGTCAAAAACGATGGCGTTCATGGGCATATTACAAAATCTGGTGATACAGAGTTGCAAGCGGGCATCCATCAAATTCGTGTCGAATATTTTGAAATGGCTGGAGGAGAATCGTTACGCCTCGAGATTGAAGGCCCTTCAATGAGCAGGCAGGATATCTCCAATTTGATACGTGCAACACGCGAAGTTCAAAAAACCAAACCGAAGTCAGTTTCACCCGAACAGTTCGCCTTTGATTCTTCACAAGTTGAATTGGGACGTCAACGTTTCACAACACTTGGTTGTGCCAACTGCCACGAAATGAACATCGATGGAAAGCGTCTGGCTTCAACAAAACAAGGAACAGGCAAAACATTATCAAAACTCGATCCGAACAAAGGCTGTCTTTCTGAAATACTCCCGGCTGGTTTACCTCAATACGATTTAAGTAACGAACAACGCATCGCGATACGGGCAGCGATTTCAGTTGGACCGCAATCAACAAAGAAATCTCCGCAACAACTTATTATCCAGACAATGGCAACGTTCAATTGTTATGCGTGTCATCAACGGGACAAAATCGGCGGACCAGAACCGGCTCGCAATGCGATGTTTGTCACCTCCATCCCGGAAATGGGAGAGGAAGGACGTCTGCCGCCTCCTCTGGATGGTGTTGCAGATAAATTGCAAACAAACTGGCTCAAGAAAATCCTGCAACAGGGAGCACAGGACAGACCGTACATGCTAACACGAATGCCCGCGTTTCACTCTGCCCAAGTCGATCAACTGGCGGCTGCGTTTGTTAAGATAGATTGGAAATCAGAATGGGAACTCAGTTCTGTACAGGAACCTGAACATCGCGTGAAAGCGATCGGGCGAGAGCTTGTCTCTGGCAAGGCACTCGCCTGTATTAAATGTCACACGTTCGCCCAGTATCCCGCAACGGGAATTCAGGCGATCTCGCTGACAAAAATGCACCAGCGGTTACGACTAGACTGGTTCGCTCATTATCTGATCGACCCGCAAAAATTCCGACCCGGTACACGTATGCCCGGTAGTTTTGTGAATGGCGTTTCTGCCAGACGGGATATCCTCAAGGGAGAGCCAGATCTGCAAATAACCGCACTTTGGACCTATCTACAAGATGGCGAAAAAGCAGGCATCCCAGACGGTCTGCTTCCCGATCCAATTGAATTGATTCCGAAAGATCACCCGATCATTTATCGCAATTTCATCGAAGGGACATCGCCCCGTGGTATCGCAGTCGGCTATCCCGAACACGTTAACATTGCCTGGGACGCAAACGACCTTTGTCTCAAACTGATCTGGCACGGCAAGTTCATCGATGCTTCCAAGCATTGGCGAGGCCGCGGTCAGGGCCAGCAATCTCCGCTTGGCATTCATGTGATGAAGCTGGAAAAACAAGTTCCCTGGGCGGTTCATTCAGGAAACCTTGAACATTGGCCAGAAGGCACAGCCAGAGAGCGGGGCTTCCGCTTTGTCGGTTATCGGCTCGATAAAAAACAGCGACCAACTTTCATGTATCGACACAATCAGTACGAAATCAGCGAGCAGTTCATTCCACTTCCCAGCAGTAAAACGGAAGCAAACCTGAAACGTCTCTTCAAATTGAAATCAGAAAAATACAACCCGGCTGAGAAAATATCATTCCTGGTCGCGGTTGGAAAGAAGATCGAAATTGATAACGATCAGTTCGTCGTTATTGATGACGCCATACGGATATCAACCCTGTTCCCGAAAAGCGGGCAGACAGGAAAATACCGCCGGCTCAAACAAAACGGGATGACGTATCTCGTGATGGATATCAACATGAATGACGGACCCGTTGAATTTATCCAGGTCATTCACTGGTAAGCATCAGTCAAACCATAACTGTTATCTCTTTTAGCCGTAGGATGGCGTGCTTGCACCTGTTGTTTATACATAAGTTTTGTCCTGGAGGGACATTGGCAAATAGCCCCAGGTTTTAACCTGGGGTATTGGTTGCAAGAGGATAAAGTCCTGTAGGGACGACGGAATTTGTTGCTTTGATGCAGGCAATGGAGGCTCGAAATAACCATGACCATCGTCCCTTCGGG
>JAJRTM010000121.1 GCA_024278285.1 Planctomycetota bacterium | reverse complement strand
CCAATGATTCGATAAAAGCAGAGAGTTTTTTAATTTATCGACTTTTAATTTTCGAGGTTGACGCCCCTCTTTTTTGATTGTACTCTATTTACATGAACGCTGTTTACAACAATCTGCCAGGTCTTAACCTTCTACTAACTCTCATTTCTGGAGGGGAATCTTAGGTTACGTACTTGCAGATGAAAAGCATACAAGCCCTGAGACACTCCAGTCTCAGGGCTTTTTTCGTTGATGGGATAACCCGTAGGATGGTGTGCTTGCACCCATCTTCGTGTGCCGAGTTGTGTTCAATAGTAGGAACTGTAATAACTCAGCAATCGATTTATCTACATTAGATTTATGAAATGGAAACCGTATTTGATGGGTGCAAGCACGCCATCCTACTTACGGCTTATAATATCTTCTACTTTATAGAAATAGAAAGAGAATCCGATGAGTGACGATGTCATTCGTATTTTTGATACCACCCTGCGGGATGGTGAGCAGTCTCCCGGTTGCAGTATGACCAAAGCTGAAAAGCTTGAAGTGGCTGGCGCGCTGGTTGAACTGGGGGTTGATATTATTGAAGCAGGATTCCCGATTGCCTCGCCGGGCGATTTTGATGCCGTTAAAGCGATTGCAGAAAAATATGGAAATCAAACAGTCATTTGCGGCCTGGCTCGCTGTATTGAAACAGATATAGATCGGGCTTGGGAAGCGTTAAAAGAGGCGGAGAAATCACGAATTCATCTGTTTCTGGCGACCTCTGCCATCCACATGCAGTACAAACTCAAAATGGCGGAAGAGGAAATTCTTCGTCGCACAACGGAAATGGTTTCGCGTGCCCGTGGTTATTGTGAAGACATCGAATTTTCGCCGGAAGATGCTTCACGGACCGAACTCGATTTTCTTTGCAAGGTAGTTGAAACTGCGATTACCGCAGGAGCGACAACGGTTAACATTCCCGATACCGTCGGCTATGCGACGCCAAATCACTATTACAAAATGATCCGCACGTTGAAAGAAAATGTGCCGAATATCGAACAGGCGGTCATCAGCACGCATTGCCATAACGACCTGGGACTGGCTGTCGCCAATTCACTTTCTGCCGTCGAAGCGGGAGCTCGCCAAGTTGAATGTACCATCAACGGACTCGGCGAGCGCGCGGGGAATGCGTCGCTGGAAGAAATTGTCATGGCGATTCGGACACGCGCCGATTTCTATCAGGTGCAAACAAATATTAACTCCACAAAACTTGTTCCGATCAGCCGACTGGTTTCCAATGTGACCGGAATGCGAGTTCAGCGCAATAAAGCGATTGTCGGTCAAAATGCGTTTGCTCACGAAGCAGGCATTCATCAACATGGCATGATGCAGGAAAGCAGTACGTATGAAATTATGAAGCCGGAAGATGTCGGCTTCCTCGGCACGAATCTGGTCCTTGGTAAACATTCGGGGCGACATGCGTTTCGAGATCGTTTGAAAACACTCGGGTATAATCCGGATGAAGAAACGTTCCAGAATGTTTTTGAAGACTTCATCGCGCTGGCAGATAAAAAGAAGGAAATTTACGATGCAGATATTGTCGCGATTCTCGATCAGCGTTCTCATCAAGTGCCAGAAACGTGGTCGTTATTACGTCTGCATACTTCTGCAGGAACAGGCACGATCCCGACTGCAACTCCGGAATTGAAAAACGAGGAAACCGGCGAAATTTTTAAAGATGCAGCTACGGGAGACGGACCGATTGATGCTGTCTTTGTTGCACTGGAACGCATTATCGGCTTCCCGGTAAAATTGCAGGAGTTCGATGTCAGCTCTGTTTCCAGCGGAAAAGATGCACTCGGCGAAGTCGTCGTCACTATCGCAGATGGCTCACAAATTCATCACGGAAAAGGAGTCAGCACCGACATCATCGAAGCGGCTGCCCGTGCTTACCTGCAAGCATTAAACAAAGCAATCGCTAAGAGAAAAAGTGAGGAGTAGAGCAAAGCCGTACAGGCGAGAGCAGCATTTTATGTTTCGATGGGTGGCACTGTGAAAATGAAAATTGAGTGCCACTGTCTGGCTTGTCCAGCAGTGCGATTTACACCTGGCATTCATTATGAAGCAGCGTCAACTTTAACGTCGCCTGCAATAATTAACAGGAAAAGTCAGTAACCGCGACCGCACTGCTGGACAAGCCAGACAGTGGCACCCGGCGTTTCACTTTCACTCGGTATTCCTTTTGTGTACTCTGGACAGTGAACCAGTTTGGACTGCACGACACACGAACATGTCTGGAGTATTATGTTAGAAGCCGATGATAATGATGTCGAACCCGATGCGATTTCGATACTCGCTGAAAAAAAACAGAGTATCCTGATAATATTACTTATTTACTGCGGATTATATGGTTTTATATCGGGACTTCTAGTAGAAACGAACCCTGTACTGAGTTTTGTCATTGGGTTACCAATAACAATCTTGGTTTTAACGTGGTGCCTCAACGATGCTGTGCAACTGGATCACCGTATCGGAAAAGTGATGCGAATTGGTTTGATTTTTTTTGGATACATTGCATTCCCCATTTATGTTTTTCAGACGCGGGGATTTATTAAAGGCATCAAAACATTGGTTTTCGCATCTTTGTTCTTTACAGCGATGATTGCTCTGATGGGATTAGGAATGGTAATCACCTACAATGGTGAATGATGAACAATACGTTCGATGGGAAGTATTCATTTATTTGTCCCGGGTAGTATACCTGGTATTAGTCACTTCCCTGCGGTATTCCTTTCATGTACTCTGTTCAATGGCATCAAACTTTATTGATGTCATTGATCGTTCCAAAGCCAAAGGTTTCCGTGATGCTGCAATGTCGATTTTTTCGGTCTGTTAATCTTGGGTT
>JAJRTM010000120.1 GCA_024278285.1 Planctomycetota bacterium | reverse complement strand
GATCTGATTAGCGGGGCATTAACTGGAGTTTTCTATCGTTTTTTCGGTGATTTTTGTACTCTGGCTCCCATTCCGGTGCTGAGGTGGTCATAATGGGGGAGTTTATATTACTAACGTTAAAAGTTTGCGAACGGCTCGCAATTTTATAGAAAAACAGTATTTGGTTACGGCTATCAGAATGAACCAGCCGTGCTGGATTTCTTCGTGAAGCCAACATTCCCGCCACGTTTTCTAGTTATCGTATGACCACTCAACGCCTGACATTTCTTGGCCTGGAATCATTCTGGTGGGCGAGCTTAATATTGCTCTGCTTTCTGGTTGCGGTTGGTTTAGTTGTTCGGATTTATCAGTACGAGCGAAAGTTGGTCTCGCGACCGGTTGGCTGGGGACTGGTTTCGCTGCGTCTTTGTGTGCTACTTCTTATTTTGCTGATGGCGTTACAGCCGACGCTTTCGTGGACGAGTAATTCCAAAGAGCAGACGAAAATTCTGATCGCGCTGGATGTTTCTGAAAGCATGGACTTGGTTGATGAACAAGCCGACGAAACGGAACGTGCTCAGTGGGCGGTTGGTTTGGGAATGATTCGACCGGAGATGATTGGAAAGAACCGAGAGGGAACCGTTGCGGAAAAAACTTCTGACGGCAACGAGTCTTCCGAATCCATCGAATCAGAACAGCCCGCAGAGAATCGTGATGCGACCCAGTTGGAGCAGTTAACGTCTTCCTGGAATGATTTAAGCCGCTTCGAGTTGGCCCGGCAATTAGTGACGGCTCCCAAAATTGGTTTGCTGGATCGGCTGGATAAAATTTCCACTTCGCAGTTAATGATCTTTTCCCAGAAAACAAAAGAGCTGGCGAGTGATGAACTGGTGGGCGATCGGGAGATGCTTTCCACTCAGCTTGTTCCGCAGGCGACCTCGCTGACCGCGGTACTTCAGGAGGCTGCCTCTCGTGAAAAATGTACTGCGATTGTGCTGATTACCGATGGCGTGAATACCGACAATAGCAATCCGCTGGAAGTGGCGAATACTCTTTCTGGAATATCGCGACCTGTTTTCAGTATTTTGGCTGGTTCGATTCGACAGCCGATTGATCTGGCGATTGAATCGATTGATCACCCGGAAACGGTTTATAAAAAAGATCAACCACTCATTCGAGTGCGTCTTGCCACGTTCGGTTATGAAGGGCAACCGGTGACCGTTTCCCTGACCGATGTCACCACGGGGGATCGCATTACCAAGCAAGTTGTGGGAGCCGAGCGGTATCTCGATGTCGAATTCGATCTCCCTTTAGAAACGCCGGGCAGACAACGCTTTATTGTAGAAGTTCAACCGGGAGAATCGCTGGCCAGTTCAACCAGGCAGGGGAGAGAGTCTCAGGAAGAAATTCAGTTGGAGAATAATCAACAGGAGTTCGGTATTTCCGTTATTGATGATACTTCGCATGTGTTGCTTGTCGATGGCGAAGGGCGTTGGGAGTTTCGTTTTCTCGAAGCGGCTTATCATCGCGATGATCGTGTCGATTTGAAAGCGGTTTTGTTCGACCAGCCGTATCTGGGGTTATTGCCTCATACTTTTTTCGATAGTTCGCTGCCGAAGACTGCTGCGGTGGGGAATGCGTTTGAGGATTTTGATCTGGTCATCTGGGGGGACGCCGATTCCCGTTCGGTTGATCAGAATCGCTGGGAAGATCTGGAAAAGTTTGTTGCCGAAAAAGGGGGGACGCTGGTCGTGACCGCAGGCAAGCAGCACTTTTCCGATCTCATGCTCAACCCGGTGATGAAAAAAATGTTGCCGATCGAGCGATACCGTAAGTTGGAAAGTGCCAGCAAAGATGTTGAGCAGTCTCCCCGAATGCGCGGGTTTCATTTGCAGTTAACGCCGCAGGGGAAACAGCATCCGTTGATGAGGCTCGATACCGATTCGCAAAAAAATAGCGAAATGTGGCGGCGGCTTCCCGGGCACTTCTGGGGACTCGAAGGGGTCGCAAAGCCGGGGGCGATTGTGCTGGCAAAATCGGTCGGGGCTCATTCCATTTCAAAACAGACTGATCAATCCGGGATCGTCGTGGTTCAAAATTACGGGTTGGGTCGCGTGTTGTGGGTTGGTGTTGAAAGTACGTGGCGATGGCGATTTCGTCGGGGTGATAAAGATCATTATCGATTCTGGGGACAGCTTTCCCGCTGGGCCGCTGAGATGCGTTCTTCTGCTGGTTCGGATGATGTTCGATTTGGGACCGAATCGACCGAAATTCAAGTTGGCGAAGAAACAACTGTCCGCGCCCGCTGGTCTCGGCGGGTGACGCAAAATGTAGATAAAATTCTCGCTAGCGTCGAAGTTTACCCGGCGGATGAACATCAAACAGAACCGCTGATGAGTTTCCCACTTCAAGCGTTGGAAACCGAACCGCTTATTCATGAAGCGAAAATCCCTCCCTTGCCCGTGGGGGATTATCGGTTAAGGCTCAAAGCGGTGGATATTCCACTTGGTCCGGTGCCGATTGAAGCAAAATTGTTTGTGACACCGCGGCGAAATGGCGAAACAAATCGCCTTTCTGCAGATCGTTCGTTGCTGGATCAATTCGCATCGATTACACAAGGAGCAGTCTTTTTGCCGCATCAGCTTGATGAATTGATGAAAAGACTCAATCCGGAAACTCTGGTTCTGGAAGAAAAACATGACATTCCTCTCTGGAATCACTGGGGGATTTTTGTGATGATAGTCTGTATCCTGGCGGGTGAATGGTTATTACGAAAATGGTACGGGTTACCGTAACGCAGACGTAATTAGTAGGGTGCGTCGTGACATTTAAGAGTTCTCATTTGTTAGTAACTGTTCAGCGATAATTGGATTGGTTGGAGATTAGAGTTATTGATCAAGTTGTTTTACTGTTGTGATGTTTTCATTTTTTTGTTGGGTGCCACGGTTCT
>JAJRTM010000119.1 GCA_024278285.1 Planctomycetota bacterium | reverse complement strand
TAATTTTTTAGTCAGACCGGGTAGCTCAGACAATCCCGTTCAGGGTTGTCTGAGTTGCGTAGCAACCCGAGGTATTGTTTTTCAGACCTCGCTTATTCTGATCATCAAGCCGATCGCTGAAATCCTCGGGTGCCTGACGGCACTCAGACAACCTTGAACAGATTGTCTGAGCTACCCGGTTGGTTGCGGCAATGCCGCGCTGGGTTCATCCGTAGCTTTCAAAAATATCCAGCCACTTTTTTGCAGCATTTCATTGATAAGATACTAATTATCATCCGGGTTGTCATTTTTACAATGCTGGTTTTCTCTTCAAATCGTTGTCGGTAATTCGGAAGTTTTCTGATGTGCGGGCTGCAATCGGGTCGATGGATGAGATAGGACCAGATACCCTTTTGCATGGTTACAGATGTCTGTTCCTGTTGAATGAATAGCAGAATGAAATCCCGATCCCGGCACGTTGCTGGTTCGTAATCATCGAAAAGGAGAGACAAGGATGTTTCGACGTTTGGCAATTGCCAGCTTAATGGCTGGGGCAATGGTGGTCGTTTTTGGGGCGACTTCAACCGAAGTCTCCGCTCAGCAGGGGTACGGTCAGCCGACCGACTGGAATCGGTTCTATCATTATCCGTACATTTATTATCCCCAGAACTTTCAGCGGTATCAAAGCAATAATCACATGTATTATCGCTATGGCCCCGAAATGCAAGTACCTGTTTACAACAAAGACTGGTACAACTTTTATCCCACAGAACGCCCCTGGCACAAAGGGAAACATTTCATTATGGATACGTTCTAATATATTAGGAATCCAAATACAAGCCGGTCGCTTTCGGAAGCTTTATTCCGAGATCGGCCGTTTTTTTTCGTTTCTGGACAAGCCGATGTAGAGATGCCCACGATTTCGAACCGGATCGAAGATGCCATGTGGAATGATCACCTGGTTTGTCAAAACTGGGATAATTCGTATCTATTGAGCCATCTGAACTCTTAAGAAAAAAACAAAAAGCATGAGAAGTCTGACGTTCAGACCTGTCATGCTTTTTTGTATAAAACTCAGGGTCGTTCTTCAGAGTGGTTCTTTAGGTGAGCCAACTGAGTGTCCAGGCAGAAAAGCTGGCAAATCCGCTCGCCAGAAACATCGGAAAATAGTGCCTGGCTGAACGCTGCTTATTGAGAGAAATGACAGCGGCTTTACGTCGAAGTTCGATGTTCAAGGCTTCCAGAAAATGGACTTGAACTGTAGCACTTGTATCACAATACATGATGATGATGCGCTCCTGAAACAGTACTGGGCAATGCAGAGATTGATAATTTTGTCTGTCGCCGGGACTGTCTGAAAAATGAGGAATACGAAAAGAAGACACTCATTTCTTGAAAGGTTATTCATTCAAGAAAACGTCTTCTTTCGATAATTGGGAGTGAAGGCGTTGCTGCCTGCTTGAGGGTATCGGCAAGACAGGGGGAATCCCTCTATTTTGAGGTATTCAGAAAGCAGGGGATTTACAGGATATGGCTCAGGATGAGTTGTTGTATGGATTAAGAGTGTTGAAACTGTTTTTCCAGTACAGCAAGTTGTAGTTGGTCTGACAACTGCTTTGGTTGTATTCTCGATAGAATTTCTAAGTAACGTGCTGGATTAATGCGACCAGGGCATACTAGAATGGACAAGGCAATTGCCATTTCTATCTGCAATGGTTTCTTATCTTGCTTTTCCAATGGGGTGTATTTGTGATCTGTTCTTTTCATTTTTTGCGTCACGCTGATAAATATCTACGACTCGCTGTTTTCTGCTCTCTGATTTTTGTTGCAGGAGGTTGCGGGAATGATTCTTCAGATGTTGAGCAATCAGAAACTGCGAATGTAGATCTGTCTCAATTGGCTGATGGTGCGAAAACCGATGAACAGGACAGCGATTCCCCCTGGAATGGTCGCTGGGAACTGATGCTGAGTAGTCATACAAGACAGTCCCCCATGATACTGCTTCAAATTGAAGAAAGAGCCGGGCATTTACAGGCAAGAATGCTGGATAAAGCCCCATCGCCTGAATTGGAGAAATTAAAACTCGCTGGTATCTACTTCAGGAAAAATGGAATTTTGGTAGCACTTCAATCGGAAGAGAAGAAGCTTAGTTTTGAAGGGACGCTACACAAAGACATTGTGTTGGGATCGTTCTATTCAGAAGGAGGAATTTCTCCGGCCCCTGCCCGCTTAATTAAATCATCAAACTTTAACTTGCAGGGGGTAGAGCTCCAGCAGGTGATAGAGCATACCAAAGAGTATGAAGCAGCCGTTGCAGCGCCGGATCCGATTGCGGCTTTGGATCAGTTCATTAAAGAATATCCCGATAACCCACTTATTTTCTCTGCTGGTTTTAACATGCTGGCCAAGGCGATAGAAAAAAAAACACCAGCAGATCAGCTGATAAAAATGACCGAACAGATGAAGAAAACAGCCCGGCGGTGGGGAGACAGTTTGATTATAAAAATCTATGTCGAAATGCTTGAGCAGCTTATTGAAAAACCTGCCTATCGTGAAATTGTGGTTAAAAATTTTGGCGAAATAAATAAGCTTGTTGGGAATGCCCCTACCGATGCAGTGAAAAATCTTCTCTTTGAATTCCAGGCACGGATTGACCTGGCTGATACTGACAAGGAAAAACAAAAAGCTGGGGAAGCCGCGGTCAAGCAGATCATTAAGAAGAATCACTTCTATCTTAAAATAGTCATTACTCTGGCTGAGTATTACGAAAGAAATGGGGAAACTAAACAAGCCCTGGAAATCTACAGCCGACTTGCTGCCTTACCCGGTGTGGCCTCTGCGGTACGGAGTATCAAAAGTGCGACCGGAGAGCCGGTTGATGTCATCAAAAAAACTCGATTTCTGTGGAATGGGAAAGAGGCTGATTTTGAAAAGTACCTGGATGAAGTCTACCAGAAGGAAGCTTTCTCCTTCATTGAGAAAGAGAAACCAAAAATTGAATTACGCAAGGGGCGTCGCGTCACGCTTGTGGAGTTATTTACCGGGTCAGCTTGCCAGCCCTGTGTCGCGGCAGATATCGCGTTGGGGGGAGTTGAGAAAACGCTTCCCGTCCCCGAATTTATTGCAGTACGGTATCATCAACATATACCGGGGCCCGATCCGCTGACCGTTTCTTCGGGAGAAGCACGTTTTGGTTATTACGGTGGTCAGGGAACACCTTTAATGGCGATCAATGGACGACAAACAGGAAATGTCGGGGGACTTATTTTTCATGCACAGGCCCAGTACCAGGGGCTTTATCCGCGAATTGAAAATCTAATTTCCCAGATATCACTTGTGAATCTTGATCTGGAGGTAAGTCTCGACAAAAGCGTACTCAAAATTCATGCAAAAGCAGATGGCATCCCCGAACTGCGCAAAGATGCAAAACTTCGCTTGCTGATTGTTGATCCACATCTTCGTTATATCGCTGGAAATGGAGTTCGATTTCATGAAATGGTGGTCAGAGATATGCCCGGTGGACAGGAAGGAGTGCTGGCTTCCCAAGGCAAAGCAGAAGTAAAAGTGGAGCGGTCCCTTTTGGAACTTCAGAGTGAAATAATCAAAGGGTTGAAATCGATTGAAGAAAATCGCGGGATGAAATTTAATTTCCTTCCCCCGGAATTGAAGCAGGTTCACGTGATCGCCTTTGTGCAGGATGACGGGACTCATGAAATTTTACAGTCAGCAATTTCTCCCTTGCTGACTGTCTCTCCCTGATCACATTCGCATCAATCGCTGCGAATATTTTGCGTTCCCTGTGGAACCTTCAAGGGATATTTTGTCAAGTTCTGTTTGGCGAATTGGACATCTTTTCAGAACATTGTGGAAAGTTTCGATTCTGTATCGATAGCTGTTTACGAATCGCGCATTCATTTTCATACTACGTTGCGGAGCTTTTTGAGTGCGATCATTCATTCGCGCCAAGAGACTCCGGTCCGTTATTTTGCTTGTTCTAAGATTCAAATTAACTTTAGACGAGGAGAGGCTCTGTGCCCGATCATCTTAATGTGGGTGAGTATTCGTCAAATGATAAATTTATTCAGCAAAGTTCTACCAAGGTAGAAAAGTCAAGTTCTTCTGAAGATAACCATGCCCTGCTAAGCAGGTTGTCTTTAAGCCAGATGACGACACGGCGCTGGTCGATGGAACAGGACATTCAAGCAGCCTGTGACTTGGGCCTGAAAAACATAGGCCTGTGGCGATTGAAGTACGAAGATTTTGGCGAAGCGGAAACGGCTGAGTTACTCGAAAAGCATCGCATGAATGTCTCGAGCATTTCCTGGGTTGGCGGCTTTACTTCTGCTCATGGGTATCTCATTGATGATTGTATGCGAGAAGCAGTGCAGGTCATTCGATATGCGAGTTGGCTGGGAGCCAAAACGGTTGTTGTTGCAACCGGGGAGCAAGGCAGACATATTACTTCGCATGCACAGCGACTTGTGATCGATTCCTTATCGCTACTTGGCGAGTACGCCCAGGAATGCAACGTGCAACTGGCGGTGATGCCGATGAGTTCAGCGACCGCCCATGGGTGGACTTTTCTCACATCGCTTCATAAAGCTTACGATTTAATCACAAAATGTAAGCATCCCAATGTGGGGCTTTGTTTGCATTCTTACCATGCGTTGCAGGATAGTAAGTGGAAGCAGATGTTGCCACAGATTGTTGATACAATAAAATTGGTCAAAGTTTGTGATGGTGTTTCCCCCAAACGCCCACGCAAACAATGTCTGCCTGGCGAAGGGAAAATGGATTTACCTGCACTGTTTCACGCTTTGGAATCGCTGGAGTATCAGGGACTATACGAAATTGATACCTGGTGCGAAAAGAATTGGAAATCAAAAAACATAGACCTGTTACAATCCAGCTTGAACTGGATGAAAACAATTTTCCCCGTCCCTGCGACAACCTGACCCTCAAGACTAAAACTCTCACCTGGCAATTATGACCTCCCCAAACTGGATGACCATCGAAGAACTGGCTCGACAATTGGGGCGAGATGTGCGCATTGTCGAAAAAATGGTCTCGAAGGGAAAGATTCCCGGGCGAAGAACAAATGGTCGTTGGGAGTTCCAATCCGCAGAAATTCGCGAGTGGATCGAAAATAATTACTCTAATTATTCTCAAGGCGAACTAGCCGCGTTAGAGAAATCTCAGCAGTCAGAACATTTGATTGAATCTTGTCCGGTAAGTACATTGCTGACGCCGGAAACAATCGAGGTTCCGTTACAGGCACGTACAAAACGATCTGTGATGGAACGCCTGGTGGAAGTGGCTGGCAGAACCTGGCACGTCTGGTCGCCCGATATTGTTTTGAAAGCGGTCCTTGAACGAGAAGAGTTAATGTCAACCGCGTTCGATGAAGGGGTCGCGATTCCGCATCCGCGAAGGCCACTCCCTAACGAATTGGGGGAATCGGTGATGGCACTCGGAATTACTCCGCGAGGCATTCCTTTTGGGGGCGGACGAGAATTGACAGACATTTTCTTTCTCGTTTTATGTCGGGATTCGAGCACGCATCTGCAAATTCTGGCTCGCCTGGGCCGCTTAATCCGTACTCCAGATTTCCTCGCTCACCTGCGCGAGTCGGAATCGGCAGAACAAGCCTGGCAATTTATCAGCGAAACCGAACAATCGCTTCCCCTGTAATGCAAATTCTTCTTGCAGAGATCCTCTTTTTTTCGAGAGACGCCCCCGAGTTACTTCACCAGCTAAATAACATTCTGTACGATGAAAACAGATGAGGGATCGTATTTTCGTCGTAAGGATCGCTCGAACAATTACTGTCCGGTTTCAGTTGTTTTTTTGGCCAAAGGCCTCTTTCACCATAGCCTGGGGCAACGCCCCAGGTAAAATTGTTTGATTGCTCTTTTTGGCTGAAAGCCATATTCAATGCTTTTGTTTTGTTTATGGCTTTCAGCCAAAAGGTTGACGACTCATCTGTTCCTGGGCCGTTGCCCCAGGCTATGATGATTTTGGCCTTCAGCCAAGAAACAGAACATCGAGGTTACGACAGTTATTGTTCGAGCGATCCAAAAGTTAGTGGCATAAATAAATTCCATCAACCTTTCAGATATCCAGTTTGTCGTAGGATGGTCTGCTTGCACCCATCTTTGCGTGCCGGGTTGCGTGCAATAACAGGAAAAACGAAATGGTTGTCATTCGGTTTTTACTTCATTCTAGTTAAAACAATTTTGTAATATAAAATTAAAAAAGTCCGTAGGGGCCGCTATTGCGGACCACCGCATGAAATAGGGAGTTCCACTTTCCATCGTGGTCCGCGGGTAGCGGACCCTACGTCAAAGCTGAATAGTGACTAAAAAAAGTAACATTGTCCAAGAAAGGTTTTTGTTGATGTCGGATTCGTTGAATAAATATAGTGCTCATATCACTCAGCCCCGCAGTCAGGGGGCATCTCAGGCGATGCTTTATGGCACCGGCATGAGCGAAGAGGATATGAGCAAGCCTCAAATAGGCATCGGCAGCGTCTGGTACGAAGGCAACACTTGCAACATGCACCTGTTGACGCTGGCAGATAAAGTGAAAGAGGGAGTGCAGGCAGCCGGGCTGGTTGGGATGCGGTTTAATACAATCGGTGTCAGCGATGGGATTTCAATGGGAACCGATGGGATGTCGTACTCGCTGCAATCGCGCGATCTCATAGCCGATTCGATTGAAACGATCATGGGAGCGCAGTGGTACGATGGATTGGTCACGCTGCCCGGCTGCGATAAAAATATGCCTGGTTGTTTGATCGCGATGGGGCGTTTGAACCGTCCTTCTTTGATGGTTTACGGTGGGACAATTCGTGCGGGCTGCGGTTTGAAGAATTAAAAACTGGATATCATTTCGGCGTTTCAAGCGTATGGCGAATATCTTTCCAAATCGATCACCGATGAAGAGCGAAAGGAAATCGTCAAGCGAAGTTGTCCCGGCGCGGGAGCGTGCGGCGGGATGTACACCGCCAATACGATGGCATCGGCTATTGAAGCGTTGGGGATGTCGCTGCCTTACAGTGCATCCATCCCGGCTGAAGATCCCGACAAACTGAAAGAGTGTTTTGATTCCGGGCAAGCCGTTTTGAATCTGCTGGAAAAAGATATCAAGCCAAGAGACATTATGACACGCGAAGCCTTCGAAAATGCTTTGGTGATTGTGATGGCGCTGGGCGGTTCGACCAATGCGGTGCTGCATTTAATTGCGATGGCAAGAGCAGTTGATGTGCCATTGACCATTGACGATTTTCAAGCCGTCAGTGATCGCGTTCCGCTTTTAGCTGATTTGAAACCGTCCGGCAAATTCGTTCAGGAAGATTTGCATTCCATCGGTGGAACGCCTGCTGTGATGAAATACCTGCTGGAAAAAGGATTCATGACCGGCGACTGCTTAACGGTGACCGGGAAAACGCTCGCAGAAAATGTGGCGGACCTTCCAGGGTTGAAAGAAGGCCAAAGCATTATTCGTCCGGTTGAAAACCCCATCAAAAAAACCGGGCACATTCGCATTTTGCGAGGTAACGTGGCCAGTGAAGGTTCGGTCGCAAAAATCACGGGCAAAGAAGGCCTGAAGTTTTCTGGTCCCGCGCTTTGTTATGACAGCGAAGAAGAAATGCTTGCCGGTTTGGAACAGGGGAAAATCAAGGGGGGAGAAGTTCTGGTTATTCGCTACGAAGGCCCCAAAGGTGGCCCTGGAATGCCTGAAATGTTGACGCCGACTTCTGCGATAATGGGCGCAGGGTTGGGTGATAAAGTTGCGATGATGACCGATGGCAGATTCTCGGGCGGTTCTCACGGATTTATCATCGGGCATGTCACCCCCGAAGCACAAGAGGGGGGCGTGATTGCGTTGTTACAAGATGGCGACCAAATTTCGATTGATGCAGAAGTGAATCGAATCGATGTCGATTTGAGTGACGAAGAACTACAGAAGCGTCGAGATGACTGGACTGCCCCTGCTTATAAAGTGACGCGGGGTACGCTTTATAAGTACATCAAAAATGTAAAAAATGCCAGCGAAGGATGCGTAACCGACGAATGACTTGTTTCAAACCAACAACGCAGCAGGAACTAAGCGAGTGGATCGTCAAACGTGGCGATTCGCAGCAGAAGATTCAGTGGTTATGCACTTTGGGGCAGCAGGACGAATTGTCTCTGGAACTTTCCGGGTTCAAACAGGTGATTGATTATCCGTTTCGAGATATGACGATCACCATCGAAACAGGCATGACGGTTTCGCAATTGCAAAAAGTGCTCGAAGAGAACCAGCAGTGGTTGCCGGTAAATGTGCCGCATCCTGAAAGAACGACAGTGGCAGAAGTAATCTGCAAAAACTGGTACGGTTCGTTCTCAGCAGGTTACGGTACGATGCGGGACTGGCTGCTGGGGGTGAGTGCGGTTGATGGTCGCGGGAGAATTTTTCATGCCGGGGGACGGGTTGTCAAAAATGTCGCCGGGTATGATCTGTGTAAACTACTTGTCGGATCGAATGGAGAACTCGCGATTCCGGTTGTCGCAACATTGCAGGTAAAGCCGCAACCTCAACAAATACTCGTTCATCGATTGAGTTCAAAAACAACCGAGGGTCTCAAAACACTTTGGCAAACAGTTCGAGAGCTTCCCTTCAATCCGGTCGTTTTCGATGCAGTCTTCCCAGATGACAACAATGGCAATATACACCTTCTCTATGCTGTTGAAGGAACAAAGGAAACGACACAATCACTCAGCGATCAGATGAGGCAAACCATCAGCCAGCAAGCTGATGCAGAGTTGGTTAGTGTTCAACCTTGGGATTCAGACCTTGATCCCTGGATCGCGACGGCGAATAATTTGAAGCAATCTGTCATTCTGCGAGTTGGTTCGCTTCCTTCGCAGACAATAGACGTATTGGATATTGCGGGCAAACATCGTTGGGCCGGGTTTGGTCAAACGACTCGCGGCGTTTGCATCCTGCGATCTTTCGATGCAGCAGAAACTGCTGAAACTGCTGAGGGTGATGAGCTGTTAAAATCCCTGCTTGCAGATCTGTCTTCGCTCAATGTTAATATTCAATGCCTGAGCGGTCATCAAATTCCAGGAGGAAATACTCACTCGCCAAGTAATGGGGCCTCAAGGAACTCTCTGATAGAGAAGATCAAGCTAGAATTTGATCCGCAAAAACTCTTTGATACCTTAGCTTGATGGCGATCTGCAGGGTCCGCTATTGCGGACCACCGCATGAAATGGAGGCATCAACTTCCCAGCGTGGTCCGCGGGTAGCGGACCCTACGATGATCGCTGAATCATTACCCATCGAATAGCATGCTGACACTGGTTCGTTCGTGGATTGAGCGAATCGCGGCTGCAAAAACCGGGGCGACGCTGACGACTTCCAGCTTCGAGCAGGTATCAACCGGGAGAGGCTCGATTGTATCGGAAGTGAACATTTTCTTGATCGGGCTATTTTCGAGTTTGCCTCCCGTGGAAGGAGTCATCGCGGCATGAGACACGGCTGCGTAAACATCTTTGGCGCCCCGTTTAATGAGTAGTTCTGCCATCGAAATTAATGTTCCTCCCGAAATGGTGAAGTCATCGACAATGACAACATTGCGCCCTTCAACATCGCCAATCACTTCGAGCACTTCTGCATTTTCTGTGTGATCGGTCCGCTCTTTATTCCCAATAACAACCGGGACTCCCAGCAGTTTTGCGAACGCGGACGCCCCTTTGGCGAACCCGACATCCGGGCTGCAAATGACTAAATCTGGAATTTCCAATGAACGGATATGATCCGCCAGAACGTACCTGCCATATAAATGATCGACCGGAATTTGAAAGAAGCCTTGAATCTGCGGACTGTGCAGGTCCATCATTAAACAGCGATCCGCCCCGGCTTCCTGAATCGCATCTGCACAAACACGCGCTCGAATCGAAACACGCGGTTCGTCTTTTTTGTCTCCCTTGGCGTAACTGAAATACGGAATGACTGCGGTCACGCTTTGGGCACTTGCTCTTTTGAGGGCATCGATCCAGAACAGCAGTTCCATGAAATTTTCGTTGACCGGATGATGCACACCTTGAATGATGTAGCAATCGCGACCGCGTACATTTTCCAGCACGCGGACAAAAACGTTGCCATCGCTGAAAGTGTGCGTTTCTGCAGGGGTTAACGCAAGCCCCAGTTCTTGTGCAATCGCCTGGGAAAATTGCGGGTTGGCAGAACCAGCCAAGACAGATAAATCTCCCTGTGGAGCCTGGAAGGACATTGGCCTGGGGCCAGAATTTCCGTACGCAAAATTCACTCGATCACTTTCTGTATTACCAAACAGGTTGTAGGTTAGTATCTTATCAACGAGCTGCTGCGCAAAAGAGACAGAATATTTTGGGTAGCCCATCCGCTTTTAGCGGTTGGGTTGCGTAGCAACAAGATGTTCGCGCCATGTGGCTTCCTTTATATTGGAAGTTTCAATGATATTGAACGCACATGGCGCGAGCATCTTGTGCCTGACGGCACCCAACCACTGAAGTGGTCGGGCAACCCACTGAAGATTCTAACCTACATGCAACGGCAGCAGACCTCAAGGATGGAGCGAACCAGATTGCAAAAAAGAGCTGAGAGACTCTGCGGAGTTCAGATGATGCGGTTTACGAGGGAGAATTTGAGTAAATTTGCTACTTTATTCGAGTCTTTATATCTGGAAGGGCAGCCGATTGTGTGACTGAACTTTTTCCCCGGAGCAGCAGGACATCGTGGGTTCTGAAGAAGCGTTGCGTTCGCCCGACAATATGCAGGTTTTCCGGCAGCACTTTGGTGAGCTGTCCCCAATGGTCTTCTCGCACACAAAGCATTCCCTCGGGATGCTCTTTGAAATAGGCAGCAATTTCTTCTGGCGAATGAAACCGCATCACTTTCCGGCGGGCGTAAAAGGGCAAATTCGGTGCAAAATAATCGTAGGTTGCCAGCGGAGTTTGCTCGCTGCTGATGACGCGAGCTTGATCAGCCAGTCGGTAACTTTCCTGGGCATGCGATAACCACGGTGCAATCCCGGAAAAAGCAACCACGACCAACAGAACCGCACCTGCTCCGAGTCCATTCAAGCAAGTCCGACGGCTGGTATGATTTTTGGCGTAGATCATCCAACCACCTAAAGCGATCGGGATCACTCCAATAGCACCAAGCAACAGATAGCCGGGAAGAAGAATCCACGAAGCAATCGGCAGCGCGATCAATAAAGCCAATCCCGCTCCCACTAGACTTCTTGAACTCCACTTGAAAGCCCATTCGGGAAGATCAATCGCTTCTTCCTGCCAGCGAACAAGCAGCCACGCGGTAAGCAGTGCCAGCGGCGGGTAGCAAGGAAGAATATAATTGGGTAGCTTCGTTTGAGCCACCGAGAAAAAGACGAAATAAAGACCGATCCAACAAAGCAAAAAAGTAAACGGGCGGTGTTCTTGTTTGAATAAGTTTCGTTTGAAGATTGCGTAATAAAGGGCAACCGGCAGGAATACCGACCACGGAAAAAAGCCCATCAAAATCGCAATCACGTAATAAAAAATCGGTCCGCTGTGTCCTTCCATTGCAGAAGAAAACCGTCCGATATTATGACCGCCCAGGAAACCTTCCAGCCAGGCGCCATCAGTGGCAATTCCCACAGAAATATACCAGGGAAGTGCAACGGCGCTGACAACAAGTATTAACGTCAAAGGACGCATCGCCCATAAAGAAGGAAGGAAGCGAGACGGTGCAAAAAAGGAAGCGGCGAACAATGCTAAATCGCTGAGTGAGGAAACCGGGTTTCTCCACGAAAGGTTGCCGGGCAGTTGTGGGGATGCACCGAGACACATCACGAACAGACCGATTACTGCACAAGGAAGCAAAAAACCGACCGGCCCTTTTGTGAGAACCGCCAGCCCCATGATGGCATACATAAGGGCAAACATTCCCCAGCGACCTGGCAAATATTCCGTGGGCCAGTTTGCATGATTGGGGGAAGCCGAGAAAAATTCGGGAACCGGTTTAGAAGAATGTTCTGTTGAATCTCGTAATCTAGCCTGCCTGTTTGGTTTCGGTGTTATCCAGACAGAACGTGGAACGGAGTAAACATAAACCATCAGCGAAAGAGTGATGAAACCGATCAACGTGGAATCGGGTGTCGAAATTCGCCCTATCGTGACATACATCAACGAACTGGCGAGCATGATCGCTGCCCAGAATCCGACTCGTTTATCGAACAACCGCCGCCCGATTGCGTAAACGCTGAAGACGGTCAACATCGCCATAAATGCTGAGGGTAATCGAGCCGAAAATTCACTCACGCCGAGCAATTGAAAAGAACTGAGCATCAGCCAGTAAAGCATAATCGGCTTATCGGTACGCAAATCGTAATTGTACGTTGGGACAAGCCAATCGCCCCGCTCGTACATTTCACGACCACATTCCGCATTTTTGGGTTCATCTTCATCGAACAATCGGGAAGCTCCCAGATTGACAAAAAAGACCAATCCACACGTAAATAACAGTATTAACTGGTGACGTAACGCCTGCGTCATGGCACATCCATTTGCCTGAAAAACATGAATTTAATCCGCTCAACAAGGATTATAAGCGATCCAGCGGAATCACATCCAGAGCAGAATTCGGGGTGAATGGGGCAAATGGGATGCGGTCTGGCTTTGCATCACTGAATAGCTACTGCTTAGTTTTATGATTCAGTTTCTGATCGTTCGGTTCTCTTCCAGGTTCCTTTTTGTGTATTGAAGAGCCAGCGGTTAAAACCGAGCGCCAACGCGATATTCATGTTCACGAACATCCAGACCGCTTGTGCGAATTTCCCAAGTTTACCCGGCAGTAATGAAAAGTTTCCCAAAACGGCGGTCGTATAAAATATGCCCTGCAAAGCGAGTAGCGTTTGATACAGCGGAGTTTGTGCCAGTAGAAAGTTACTGACCAGCGCGATCACCATGAAAGCCGGGCAGAACCAGCGAAAAACTTTATGAGACCAGAAAGCCCAACTGACCAGCGGATAGCGAGGCAGCAGCAATCTCCAAAGCCAGGTTAAACTTTGAAATGCACCTGCTCCAATTCTAGTGCGGCGTTGAAGTTCGTCGCTGATTGTGGGAGCCGTTTCTTCTCTGGCAATTGCTTCTTTTTCATAGAGGAGCTGATAGCCGGATTGATGAATTCGCATACCAATCACAAAATCATCGACAATTGTTTGCGAGGGAATCGGTTGATAAATTTCTTTTCTGATCGCATAAATCGCCCCATTGGCACCGAGTAATGCTCCCAGTTTACCTTCCCATTCCTTCAGACGATTTTCGTATCGCCAGTATATTCCATCCACGTTTTCGCCGGTGCTTCCATCAGTAAGCAGCAGTCGTCCGCAAACACCGCCGACCTGTTTATCTTCAAAATGGCGTACAAGTAGTTTTGCAGCATCTGCATCCCAGAATGTATTTGCATCGGAAAAAAGAATGATCTCCCCACGGGCAACCGCAATGCAATCATTCAGCACAGATGCTTTGCCCCGCCGCTCGGGAAATTGCATCAGTCGAATTCTTGTATCCTGAAAAGTGTTGATTAATTCTCCCGTTGCGTCTTCGTTGCCATCGACGCCGATAATGATTTCAATATTATCGCCTGGATAATCAATCTGTAGCGCATTGTTGAGCCGTTCGACGATCACCGATTCTTCTCGATAAGCCGCGATGACCAGCGAGACCATCGGCCATTGATCGACAGGTATTTCTTCAATTTTCCTGGGCGATTTCTGTGGTGATAACTTTGCGAGCAATGCCAGAATAATCGGGTACACCAGATAGCTGTAAACGATCAATCCGATGGAAGCCCAGCACATTATTTCAACGAACATAATCGAAACTCATTCCCATTGCCGTACGGTTGGCTGGACGAACCGTATTTCATCGTTCTGCTTAAACTCCAGGGACCGCTAAATTTAATGTAACTATTCAGTGATGGGTGGCTGGGGACAAATTGTCGGAAGTAGTGTGAACAATTGACGACACGGCTAGTGACAATCTGCCCCCAGATGCGACGAGATGTCCAGATCTGGGGGCAGATTGTGCGGAAGTTTTCCGGATATTCATACCCTTTAAACAACAATCTGTCCCCAGCCACCCTCCGCGATAAATTTAATTTCTATATTTGATGATGAACGGGACTTTCTCCCATCTGTTTGGCTTCAGCAGTTTCATCGACCGTGGTTGGTTTCCTGCCGGTGTACCACATATAATCAGCAGCCAGGTCTTCCAGTGAAAATCTTTTGAATTCATCATGCACTTCAATCGTTTTATCTTCGATGGCTTTCACTGCATCTGGATCAACACGCTCTTTTTCGATTAAAGAACTGAAGCCGACCTCTCGGAAAATATCCGAGAATTCAGAGCATCGCATTCGATTATGATAGGCGAGTCCCTCGCCATACTTCTTCCAGGTGTTTGATGAGAATTGCAAGAAATTAGCCGTGGTAACCGAGCCGTCATCGTTGGCATAATGATCACCCGGGTTAAATCGATGCACGTAAAGCCCCCCCGGTTTCAAAATGCGAAACGACTCTTCTGTAATCGCTTTCAGAATTGTTGCCGGGATATGTTCCAGAACGTTAGAGCTGATAATAAAATCGACGCTGTCCGATTCCAACCCGGTCGCGCTGGCATCGCCGGGGGAATGGTATTCGGTTCGCATGGATGCCAAAAGTTGGTCGAGGTTTGTCGCAGCAAGATTGATTTTCTGGTAACGCTCGGAAACGGCTGCCTCATCCAGTTCCATCTTTTTTGCAAATTGCTGAATATGTTCTTTTGAAGCATCAATACATTCCCGCGCAGATGCTAACGACATCCAGGGATTCACATCGACGGTGATGATTTTTTCTGCCCCAGCCAGATAACATCCCAGTGGTGCATAAGGATGCCAGCCCGAACCGACTTCAAAAAAGACTTTCCCTTGAGCAGTCTGACCAGACTCTTGAATCATCTCCAGCAATTCAACAATGCGTGCAAAATCACGCTCGGGTTGGGCGCGATTAGAGCCTGCGAGTTTTTGCATCAGAAGATACAACCTTTTCCCCAACGGGATTTGGCTCAACTGACGCAAGATAAACGCCTTGGTTTGCCACTTCATCGAAATTGTTCTCTTGCTATGAAATGATACCTGAATTTCGTTCGCGCAATGTCTAACTCGGCATAGCCGGAACCAAACAGGAAGTAGGTTAGGCTTTCCAAAATATCCTGTTACTATTGCGCAGTATTTCAATGATAAGATACTACTATTGATAGACTAGAACAGAGATAGTTGCAGACTGTCGATAAATTGACAAGAGGAAAAACCAGGCGGAGATTCCTACGGGTTGCCCGTCTCTTTTCGATAGTAGGGATTATTTCGCCGCGAATCATCAGGGCAAGGTGAAGCACTCAATAAATCTTCCCGGTTCCCTCATGATAATTCCCTTCAAGGTCTGTGATGCTTTTTTCTTTGGATCGACCAAACAATAACTGTCGTAACTTCGATGCTCTGTATTCTTGGCTGAAGGCCAATAAGCAAAAGGACCGAAATCATTGGCGCATAGAATCCGGTAGAGTCAGAAAAGTTGATAGCGGCTATGCCTCGCTGGGTTTTACCTTACAGAAGCGTGCCGTAGCAGCCTACAGGATTCAAACCACCTGCAACAAATCTTAATCAGTAAGTGGCCCACCAAACAGGTACAAATTCAATAGTGCCCAGGGAATAAACAGTATCGCCGCAAGAACAGCAACGACCGACAAAAACGCAAACCATTTTAGTGCATTGGTTTCGTACTGCGGTTGAGAGTATATTTTTCTCATCAAATACCCTTCACCAATCATTGCTGCACTGAGAATTAAAAATATCCAGGGCGAATATTGCATCAGGAAAACAAGCAATAGTCTCAACGGATTTTCATGCCACTCATAATCTGATGATGCAAAAATAACATGATCAACAACGGAGCCGATATAAATAGTTGCAATCGTCAAAAAAATGAACCAGATGTTAATGGTAAGAATAAATTGAGTTTTCAGGTAATCATTCCTCTTCGATTCCATGTGAAATAGTCTCCCTTTTTTATCAATTCAGATCAATGCGAGAAGCAACACTTCTTCATTTGTTGGATTTCCAGAATTGTTTCGGTTGCCATTGGCTCAATTTGAGATGTCCTTCTTGCGATACCAGAATGCGAATCGCTCCTTCGCTGGTGAAGTAGATGTTTCGGCT
>JAJRTM010000118.1 GCA_024278285.1 Planctomycetota bacterium | reverse complement strand
GATCGGAAAGAATGTCGAATTCGTCATCCAAACGCCAAAGTAGAATCAATGAATAAACACGATGCGTACCGCTGCAAACCCCTTTTTCGAGCCGACCGCGAATGAGGCGTTCTGCGAGTAAATCGAAACTCATCAAACGCCCATCAGCAGATCGCCACTGTTTGGTCGGTGGCAGCCATAAGCCGAACGCCATCGCGGTCCATTCGGTTTCGCGTTCATCCAGTTTGAAATCCCGTAGCGATTCCTGCACAATATTTTTGACAGTCGCTTCCCTTTGTGTGGGCAGAAAAACCGGCTCATCCAAATGAACTCCTGCTTCGGTCACACAGGCGAGCATGTGATCGTGATGCACGGAAATGGATCGCACTCGTCCCCAGTTCACGCCGATCCCTTCTTGACGATCCTCCAACAACGGCATCGCTTTCTCATCCCAGGAAAGCATGAACGTGCTGTTATCCAGCAGGAACTTTTCGAGGTCTTTTCCAGAAAGCACATCAGGATCAAGAAAAACGGCATCTTTCGACCAGGTACGAATCGCGTGTTCTACCAAATTTGGTCGCAAACCTTTCCGTTTGAATTTTGGTCGAACCTGCCAAAGAACCGCAGCCAGGTCTTCATCGGAAACCATTTCCGGTCGATCATAAAGCGGGGCAATTTTGATCGGTTCGGCACGAGTAATTTCAATTGTTTCAACAACGGGCTTGCCGGTAATTTCCTGTTTAATCAGCCGTTTCGCTTCGGATGATGCGAGTGAAAAAGCTGCGATGATTGCCATCACAAAAACGACTTGAACAGCCCAGAATAAGTTACGGTTCATCACAGATCTCGTTTCCACAAGAAACAAAGGGATATAATCGTTTGACAATAAAAGTTCAGGCTCAATTCAGAATAGGAATTTTTCGCAGGAAAATAACTCCTCGATTATCTTCGTATTCGAGTTTCCAATCGGTATCTTTTTTCAGTTCTCGAATCAATCGGCTGCGATATTGGTGGTCGATAATAACGGTGTTGACGCCGTATCGGTCAAGCTTGTCTCTCCATGCGGAAGAAGCATTGGCGATGTGTAAATAATCGAGCCAGATATCTCGGGGAACCAGATGAGCGTGCGAATTCAGGAATATTTTCATGTTCGCAGGACCGGCCCACAGTAGATAATCACCCCATTCATACGAATTAAAAATCAATCCTTGTGGCAAATGATCGTGCAGATAATTAGTGATTTCGACCGGAGTTTGCGGCGCAACAGAGCGGCGATAAATGCGATTATACTTTGCAGCATCTTGGGGGTATCCGTGCAGCAAGACCGTTCCAAACGGAGTGTAAGCGAAGAAAATCCAGGCCAGGCCGATTGTCACGACGGTGTTCAATCCGGAACGCGGCGGTTGTTCTGCTTCCTCTTGATTCTGTTGCGGTTCCAAATATTTTTTCAAGACGGCATTGAGATGCAAGACCGTATAAAGAGCCGCGATTGGCGTCCACCAGATAACCATACGAACCGACCACATCGCCAGCAGTCCCAGTCCGATTAACAAAATTGGCTCTGCAAACGAGACCCGCCGAGGAGTCAGCCGATAAAGAATGATCAACAAAATGGAAGCAACGGCCATCGCTTTGCCGTGTACCATTCGCAGTGTCAGCGGATCCCATTCGACAAGATTCGCCAAGTTTGGATTGTGTGAAATCGCATGGATCGCAGGATAAATGCCAATGCCATACGGGTTCAACAAGGTCGCGAGCATGGCAAGTTCTGTAATCACAAACAGCCGTTGCGTTTTCGGATCGGCTACAACCACTTTGAATGATTTTGTATGCCTGTAGATATCTAAGCCACGTCCAAGGCACAAAGCCCCAAGCACCGCAAAACCCAACAGAAACGAGCCATGCACGTTCGCCCAGAATGCGAAGAGCAGTGGAATAATCACCCAGAAACTTCGATGCCATTTTCTTCGTGACACCAGCGAGAACATCACCACATAACAAGCTAGACCTGCCAGTTGCGGACGGATGATCGCCAGCGATTTGTAAGCGACCAAGCCGAAAACAACCAAGCCAATTATGCTGACCGCAACCGAATCGGTCTTTTCTCGAAATCGCAATAGGAGAGCAATCACACAAATGAAAATTGAACTGGCATACAAAAATTGCAGGGAGGCAACCCCCCATTGCGAATGGAGAAAAAAGCCGACCACTTGTGCCAGCCAGGCGGTATCAACCATCGGGACACCTTCGGATAACGGCATCAATGGTTCTGTTGCGGGGATCTGTTTCTGTTCAACGATGACGCGTCCATACGAAAGGTGACCCCAGATATCGGTATGCCAAAGTTGATGGTAGCTTAACACCATCCACAAAATGCCCAGGATAACCGTCCAGATCACAGCCTTGCGGCTTAATTGTGCCCACTCGGGAACGCGATCTTCAAGCATGTCTGCATCAGGCGTTTCGACGGATGCTTCAGTCGTCTGTTCAACGTCAGAATCCGGGATATCAGATGATTCTGAATCTACCGAAGATTTTGATTGTGCAGATTCTACTGAGAAAGATTTGGCGTTGGGCATTGAATTTTACTTGATGGGGATCGCCATAAGCGGAAACGGTACATGAATAATAGACTCGTGAAGCAAGTGTACGTCTCAAATGGAATGAATACAAATCGCGTTGGGGAAATTTACGCCCATTCGTACTGACAGAGGATCGTTCGAGCAATTACTGTCCGATCTCAATTTGTAGGATGGCGTGCTTGCACCCATCAAATACGGTTTCCAGTTCATCATTCTCATGCCGGTGAATCAATGGCACAATTATAACAGATTTACTCTCTCATTTTCATTGAACGCAATTCGGCACGCGAAGATGGGTGCAAG
>JAJRTM010000117.1 GCA_024278285.1 Planctomycetota bacterium | reverse complement strand
CTTCGATGAGCAGACTCAGCTACCCGCCAACTCTTGCCTGCATCACCCGTTTGCCAAATTCCGGAAGTCCCTTTGGTTGTCGATTCCCCACAAACAACGCCTTGTTGAAAACCGAAAAACTGCACGTGAAAAATCATCCCCATGTTTTTGGGGGTCATCGTTTCCCAATTCTCGCCGCCATCTTTGGTGTGAAGAACAACGCCGCGGGTTGTTAATCCATTCACGCCGACTTGCCCACCCGCAACCCAGCCGATGCGGTCCGTCAAAAAGCAAACGGACTGCCAGTTCGATAAAACAGGCGACTGAAGAAAGTTCCACGTGATGCCGCCATCTTCGGTTTTTCGAATCGTTCCGTGATCCCCGACCGCGTACCCGATTTCTGTTCCGATAAAAACCAGATCGTGAAGCGAAGCGCCATCCTGCATGCTCCGCAGGTATTTCGCGGCATCCTGCTCCTGTTGAGTAAGCTGGTCTCCAGTTAATGGCCTTACTTGCGAAAAGGCAGGGAGCTGAAAGCACAAACCAGCAACGAGAAGCAGTACGGACTGCATTATTTGTGAACAATATCGCATAGGAAATCCTTTTCCAACAATGGCTCGACAGTTACTTTCATCTACTCCAGTGAATCAATTTCTGGAGTATTCATCACTTCTTCATGTCCACGAAGTTCAAGGATACTTCGCTTGAGATACCGATGTCCTTCTTCAAACCGGGGTAATTCTGCTTGAAAGGCGTCGTGTGTTTCTGAAATCAATTCGGGGTGCTGCTCTCCATCGATAACGGCTCGTGTTAATGCCAATAAAGCTGGTTCCATTTTTTCGCGGATTTCTTCGGAAACATGCCGGGCTGCATTTCGAATTCCTTTGACCAGGCGAATGACTTCTTTGCGATCTTTGTTTCGTTCTGCATCCGTCATCGACTTAATGGCGGAAGCTGTTTTCTTGTGTGCCAATTGCGAAGGATCAACCAATCGACCGAATGGATTATTTTGCTGTCTCTTTTCAAGTTCCAGTTCTTTTGTTTTTTTCAAACCACGCTTTGCAGAATCTAAATCGGGATTTATCGTCAATGCCGTCTGATAGTGCGTTGTCGCCATCGCGATGTTTTTTTGATCCAGATACACATTCGCAATATTCAAATGAACCTGTTCAAGTTGCGGATTTATTTTGATCGCTTCCTTATAAGCGGAAATCGCGAGAGCGGAATCACCCGCCTGCCGGTGGGCAATTCCCATGTTGTAGTACGCATCGACTTTTTTCTTGTCTCGGTGAATCGCCTTGCGCAACACTCCCAGTGCCTCAGCGGGACGCTTCATTCGATTATAAACGGCTCCCAGGTTGGTCAGCGGCGTTGCATTTTTGGGATCAAGTTCTGCTGACTGCACATAACAGGCGGCGGCCTGTTCGTAATGCCCCAGGCGAAAAGAACACATTCCCTGCAAATCCAGCAGATCGATTTGCGCACCCTGCTCAGAAATAATGGCTTCCAGAACATTCATCGCTTCTTCAAACTGACCTTGTTTGATGAGCTGCATCGCCTCTTGCTTCTGTTTTTCATAAGAACTCATCGCGATTGCTTTTCCTCAAGCATCAACCTGTAAAAAGGGACTCAACCACCGCACATCATACTCACCCTTGCCAAATGGTGCAAAACGATTATTCCCTTTTACTTATGTCTCAGAGAAATTGCCATACTGATTTAATTTACACGCCTTGCCGATAGGTTCTGCTACTGCAGACCACTACATGGAGAAGCAGGGGATTCAAATGACCGACAAGATCCGCAGTCGAGTAGCGGCAACTATTCAGCGGCAGCAATGTGAACTGGTAGGATTGGTTCGTTTTGCAGGACGGATTCGAGACTGGTCAGGATGCTCAGACCGTTTTTGCGTTGCGTGGAAATGTAGCCGCGGATTCGGCAGAAAATATCGCCCCCTTCTTCGCTGCGGAAAGTGCCGAATACTTTTTGCTTCGAGCGAAACAACACGATTCTGCAAACTTTTAACGGTGCGATGTAACTGTTGAAGTTCATCAAACAGGCGCAAGAGGATCGCATTTTTTTCGTCCGAAGAAAGATCAGAAAGTTTGGGAATTGTACGACTACCGGGTAAGCTCCTTACCAGAAGCTCATACAATAATCCCCCTCTTCGAGTCCAGACCAATTACCGCTGAATAATTAAGGAATGCGTCTTATAAAAAATGAGCACGTCCCAGCATACCCTCATTTACATCAGGTGATTTGTTACTGGAATCATTAAGCACTCTGTTCTATAATTTCTTTGCGATGATAGCTTCGCCATTTTCCTGTAAATCACCACAAGGATAACATCATGGATAGACGGAAATTTATTCAGGCTTCTTCTGCGATTCCGTTGGCGTTGGCTGCTTCGACGGCTACGGCTGCCAATGCGGCGATGGTTGCTGAAGGGGAACAGGATCCGATTGAACGGTTGACGAAAAATCTGCTGCCGAAAATTGAACATGACAGGCGGGTCGCGCTCGATATTTTGAAGCCGAGCGCGAAAGACCTGGAACATGGGTTGAAACTTCATGCGGAATCGGTTGTGTTTGATTCCTACGGCTTTGCACCACGCTCTGCGATTGATGGCGACGAACTGGCTGCGCTGATCAAAGAAAAAGCCTCGCCTCTCGAAATTAAAGATTTGCGGGAAGATATGATGATGACCCGCTGCGCGACCGATCCGCTGGAGCGCAGAGAGTTTCAGGAAGCCTGGCGAGCTTCTGGTGTCACGTGCATATATCAGAATGCGGGAGAAGAAGGACAAGACCCGCTTGTGTTACTCAAGCGATTGGCGCGATACACTTTTCTGACTGATACGATTCCCGAAGTTGTTTCCAAAGTGGTGACTCCTGATGATATTCTGGAAGCGAAAAAAGAGAATCGTCATGCTCTGTGCTTTACGGGCAACGGGGTGCCGCTAACTCAGCAATGGGTTTCAGTGCCTGATGAGCTGCGTTATGTGCGAGTTTTTTATGAACTTGGTATTCGCATGATGCACTTAACCTACCAGCGGCGAAACATGATCGGTGATGGTTGCGGCGAGAAAAACGATGCAGGCCTTTCAGATTTTGGACGAGCTGTCATCAAACAGATGAATCGCATTGGTGTTGTTCCCGATTGTGCACATTCTGGCTGGCAAACTTCTTTGGAAGCAGCTCAAGCGTCTGATAAACCAGTCGTGGCAAGTCATTCGGTTTGTGGTGGAATTTATGCACATATTCGCAGCAAGCCAGATAACGTCATCAAAGCGATTGTCGAGAGCGGCGGCTTCATCGGCATTTGCTGTATCCCCCGCTACTTGCGAGGGAAGGGAGATATCAATGCGTTGCTGGATCATATCGATTATGTTGTCAAGAAATTTGGTGTCGATCATGTCGCCATCGGCACCGATGTGGCGTATGTTTCTGCGAATTATTCCAAGGAAAATAAAAAGCTGCCGCGACAACCTCCCAAGCGAACAGAGTTCCGCTCGTTATGGCCCAACGACGATTACGTAACCAATCCCGATGCGAATAAAAGCATCGCCTGGACAAACTGGCCACT
>JAJRTM010000116.1 GCA_024278285.1 Planctomycetota bacterium | reverse complement strand
ATTTTATTTAATAGGAAAATTTGACAATTTCTGAAACTAGCTCGATTATAGGCTGAAACCCTCTTTTTCTGCCAGACTTCTTTTTGCGTCCACAAAAGACCTTCATTGCCAAACTTATTATTGCCCGGGGCGTTTCGCCTGTTTATGTCGCACCTCGCATGAAAAACGGGCAACGCAAGGCAAATATCGTGGAGTTTGCTGATTCGTACTGATCATTAAAGCCAGATTTCAGGGGTCTTTTCCCCTTTTTTGCTCGCTTCCAGAAAACTGGCGCAGTAATTGCGTTGTTCTTCGTACATGGCGGAATTTCCGCAAGAGTTTGCACTAAACAGGGCAAATGATTGAAGCAAGTCAGGATCGAGGAATGATCCTGTATAAAGTTATCAAGATAGAGTGGTGAGTTATCGAAGTAGGAGTAACGATAGCAACGGTCGCTATTATTTGTTCGATAAAAACCAACAAAAAGGAAGAGAGAGAATCGATGAAATCGGGAATGTTATCAGTGCTCAGTGACATATCTATACTACGAAAAGGAGGACTTATTCTCCTGCTTTTAATGGGAGGGCTGCTTGCAACGCAATCAACCTTTGCAGATGATCCCGCGGCAGAGAGCGCGAAACCAGAAGAAGTTGCACCAGCCGAAGACGCTACTGCTGAGGAAGCGGAAGAACCATTAACGCTTGATTCGGTGAATACTTCCATTGGAACTGTTGTTTTCGAAGTGGGATTACTTTGGACTTGCATCGCAGCATTTCTCGTCTTCTTCATGCAGGCTGGTTTTGCCTTGGTGGAAGCGGGGTTCACGCGGTCAAAAAATGCAGTCAACATTATTATGAAGAACCTGATGGATTTCAGTATCGGTTCGATTTCCTTCTGGCTTGTTGGTTTTGGTTTGATGTTTGGCGCAACCAATGGTTATTTCGGGACGACAGATTTCTTTGTCAGCGGGTTGGATAAAGATGGAAACCCTGACAACTGGACTTTCGCCTTTCTCCTTTTCCAAACCGTTTTTGCAGCCACTGCTGCGACAATTGTTTCAGGTGCAATGGCTGAGCGAACAAAGTTTGTTTCCTACTTGGTCTACACCATTGCCATTACTGTGATTGTTTACCCAATTGCCGGTTCCTGGGCGTGGGGAGGCTTGTATCATGGTGGAGGATGGCTGGAAAATCTGGATACTCCTTTCATCGATTTCGCTGGTTCGACCGTGGTGCATTCAGTTGGTGGATGGGCGGCGTTAGCTGGAGCGATTGTGCTTGGTGCCCGAAAAGGGAAATATCGTGCGGATGGCTCGGTTAATCCGATCATGGGACATTCAATGCCTTTGGCTGCACTGGGAGTATTCATCCTGTGGCTCGGCTGGTTCGGGTTTAATCCTGGTTCAACGACATCACTGGATGGAGGAAACTTTGCACGTGTCGCGGTGACAACAAACCTTTCTGCGGTTGGTGGATGCGTCTCTGCTTTAATCACCGGCTGGATTATGTTTGGCAAACCGGATGTCAGTTTGGCATTAAACGGTGTGCTGGCCGGCTTGGTTTCGATTACTGCTCCCTGTTACAATGTCAGCCCATGTTCTTCGTTGTGCATTGGCCTTATCGGCGGAGTGATTTGTGTGTTTTCGGTTGTGATGTTCGATAAAATGAAAATCGATGACCCGGTTGGTGCGATTTCCGTTCATGGAGTTTGCGGTGCGTGGGGAACGCTGTCTGCCGGCTTGTTTGCTCAAGAAGTATTCGGCGGAACCAATGGACTGTTTTTTGGTGGCGGAACAGCTCAACTGGTCACACAGGTCATCGGAATTGTCGCCTACTTTGTCTGGGCATTTGGTGCTTCTCTGGTAATTTTCCTGGCAATCAAATATACCATCGGTTTACGGGTTTCCGAAGAAGAAGAACTGCGTGGGTTGGATATTACCGAGCATGGGATGCACGCCTATCCTTACCTGCAGCATGTGGAATCCAACTGAGTTGGATTTGTTTCAGAAGATAGCCGTTCTCCAGAATGTGTGAGAGGACGGCAGTGGCGGAAAACTGGAAATTTTGATATAAATTACAGACACCATTTAGTTATACAGACAGGATTTTTATCATGAAAAAAATCGAAGCGATTATTCGTCATTTCAAACTGGAAGATGTCAAGGCAGCATTGGTTGCAGCAAGCATTGAAGGAATGACCGTTGCAGAAGTTCGCGGGTTCGGTCGGCAAAAGGGACATAAAGAAACATACCGGGGTGCAGAGTATATTGTTGACTTTATGCCGAAAGTGAAGCTGGAAATCGTACTCTCTGATGATATCGTTGACAAAGCGATTCAAGTGATCCAGGAATCTGCCCGGACAGGAAACATCGGCGACGGGAAGATCTTCGTCTCTAAGATTGATGAAGTCATCCGAATTCGTACGGGTGAAAGTGGCGAAGAAGCCATCTGATTTTCAAGATTGTCGCCTGCTAAGAATTTGAACTGACTCACAAAGCCTCTCTTTTTAAGAGAGGCTTTGTGCATTGAGCCCGCGGTTCCTTTTCACCTTGTGTCGCTGGAAGAACCGAGAACCGAAGTGAACCTGCGGCATCTGATTATTATTTTATCAATGAAATGCTGCGCAAAAGTGGCAGGATATTATTAAAATAATTGGGTAGCCCATCCGCTTTTAGCGGTTGGGTTGCGTAGCAACAAGACGAATGCGCCATGTGGTCTCCAAGATTATTGGAAGCTCAAATTAAATCTAACTCACATGGCGGATTCATCTTGTGACTGCGTCACCCAACCACTAAAGTGGTCGGGCTCCCCT
>JAJRTM010000115.1 GCA_024278285.1 Planctomycetota bacterium | reverse complement strand
CGTAGTCCCGAAGGGACGATGGTCATGACTATTTCGAGCCTCCATTGCCTTGCACCAAAGCAATAAATTCCGTCGTCCCTACAGGACTTCATCCTCTTGCAACCAATACCCCAGGTTAAAACCTGGGGCTATTTGCCAATGTCCCTCCGGGACAAAACTTATGTATAAACAACAGCGTGCTTGCACCCATCTTCGCGTGCCCAGTTGCGTTCAATGAAACTTGCTGACTCTACCGGATTCTATGTGCAGCTGGCTTGAGTGATCAAAAACCGCTTCGCATTGAGCAAGCAATTACTGTCGGGCTTTACTTTTTTTTGGCTGAAGGCCTCTTTTACCATAGCCTGGGGCATCGCCCCAGGAAAAAGGACCGAAATTACTTATTTGGCTGAAAGCCATATTCAATGCTTTTTTTTATGGCTTTCAGCCAAAGGGTTTTATCTTGATCTCTTCCTGGGGCGATGCCCCAGGCTATGATGAGATTGGCCTTCAGTCAATAAGCTAAAGTATTGAAATTACTGGCACATAGAATCCGGTAGAGTCAGGAAAATTGGAGAGGTAATCTGTTATTATTCTGTCATTGATTCACCGGCATCAGACGAATGAACTGGAGACCACATTTGATGGGTGCAAGCACGCCATCCTACAGTTATTGTTCGAGCGTTCCTTACTTTCCGAAGATCGCTTCGACATTTCCTCGTAAAATTCGTTTTCCCAGTTCCAACGCCCGTTGTTCCGACCAGCCGTTGGCAATCACGAAATCTTCTGCCAGCACTTTGGCTAGAATTCGGCGGTACATGCGGAATTTGGGGAGGGCGAATTCTAACTTGTACATGTCGCTGTAGTAGCCGACATATTTTGATTGCGGGATCGCGGTCAGCCTGCTTCTGCAATCGTGTTCGATATAAGCGGGCGTATTGGAGTACCACCAGTGCCCGTTGGCGATCACATTCGGGAAAATCCACGCATAGCTGACCAGTTCCTGATTGCTGGTGTGCGTCAGAACCGAAACCGGAAAAGTGACATTCGGAAAACCGTTGAACAACTGCTTGTACTGGATCAGCGAAGTCCGTTTGTCGTACAAATCCTGCCCTTGAAAAACACCTGCTTCGTACACTTTGCGATTCACGCCAATCATCAAGTCGAAGGGGAGTTTGAATTCATCGCAGTTTTCCGCCAACTGCCAGAAGACGAACTGACTGAGTGTGACAATTTCATCCGCAGCAAGCGATTTGCCGGAATTGAGTCGTGTCCATAAAGAGGTGACCGAATTGGAAGTGACCGGAGCAGGTGAGAAATCAGGAGGCAGCGAGATCGCGCACGCTCTCGCATTATTTTTGGTGAAGTGCGTAAAGAGATCAGTGATCGCAGCCTGCAGTTCTTCGACGGTCCCAATGTCTCGATTCGTTGCTTTGGCTAATCGGTCACGAACATCAGGCTTGGTTAAATGAAAAACCAAATCATCGGTTCGCAAACAGGGGACATAAAAAGAGGTATCGAAGCCGGTCAGGGGATCATCGAAATCGTTCGTCAGATAAACCTGATCAAGTTTGGATTGCTTGAGTACCTGCTGTTCCCAATCTCCGACTGCCATCTTCGCCCCGGCTGCATCGTAAAGAGATTCCCAGTTATCTGCGGTAATGCGATCTTCCTGGAAGTCAAAAAACTCTTTGCACATCACCAGTAACCACTGATACTGAGCCGTGTTTTCCAGCAGTGCTAATTGTGGAACGAGCGCCGCTACCTTTTCTTTCGGAGAAATCCCGTCCGCTTCAATCGCCGACTGAGGCAAACCGGCAGAGTGCGCCAGTTCGGTGTAGTAATGGTAGCCCAGAATATCTGCCAGCGTTTCAGATGCAGCAGAATGCGGATTGATATGCGTGTGCGGATCAATCAGCGGAAGTTGTTCCAGTTCCTGAAAAAGACGTTCACCCAGTTCAATGCTCATCGTTTTGTTTTTCCGATAATAGATCGCTTCATTTTCGTGATTTACTCGGACGGTATCGTATGAAAACTTTCTCCGAAAAAAAAGCGATGTCCCTGATAGGATAGGGATTCTTTTATGCGAGGCGATGCTTTGCCGTGCATCAGAGCAGGTGCCGGCGAGGTCACACGCAGGACTCGCAACAACCTTTTCCTGTCTCCAGGTAACACTTTGAGAACGGGTTGTATTTATATCCCCTAACGGAAAATTGAGTTGTGTTTATTCGCAGTTCGGAACCTTCGAATCAAGCAAAAAAAACATTACACCGAAAGAGGTTTTGAAATACCTCGGGGAGTCACCACTAAAACGAGCTAAATGGAGCAGTCTGGGCTGACGGAGTCAGCAAGAGAGTTGTGTGAAATCTTTCCCGATCATTGCCCCCCCTGATAACAAATCACCCTTTCGCAAATTCCTCTTACGGCTACGCCGCCCCGGTTAATAAATTAACCAAGGCCACCCGCGAAATATTAAGAAACAGTCTGGACGGTGACGCTACGTGTCTGAATAATACCAACTTCTCCAGAACAATTTCAGTCTGTTG
>JAJRTM010000114.1 GCA_024278285.1 Planctomycetota bacterium | reverse complement strand
TCTCGATCAACTTTTGCAGGTTCGCCACTTTCCGTTCGCCCAGAAATTCGCATAACAAGGCGGCATCATACGCTGTCTCATGCACCGCGTGCCGCAGCAGTTGCCCAATCCCCGATTCTGTTCGCATCATCAGTAACCGACCTAGTACCCGCCGGGCGTTTGCGACCGGTGCCTGCTGATCATCAGGAAGCGTCGCAGGAATTTCATCAGCTAGGATCGATTGCAGCAGCGTTTCATGAAACCGTATCATCAACATCAGGCAATCATCACTCCAACTAAACAGGGGCGAGCGAAGAATCCCAGCGAGTGAAACTTCGTCGGTGTCGTCATCCAGAAATTTACACAGGTTGATGAAATCATAAATTTCCTGCTGAGCAAAAAAAGCACGGCCCCCAACGACATAGTAATCAACACCCGACTTCCTCAACGCATCTTCATATACTGCCAGATTGCTGAACGCACGAAACAGAATTACGATATCGCCCGGTTCAACACGGCGAAGTTCTGTTTCTTTACTGGTCGAATTCTTTTCACGAATGCAGGGCGTCGGGTCATCCAGCAGTTGTGAAATACGACTCGCAATCCATTCGGCTTCTACTTTTCGTTTGACATCGACATTGCTGCCTGCAAGGTCTTCTTCACTTGACCACAAGAATTCGGTCTTGGCTTTAGGAGGATACCGTTTTGTATCGAAGGCGTGCAGGTCGTCGTAATCATCCCCCATTTCCGGCCCGAAAAGGAAGTTGACGAAGTCGAGAATTTCCTGTTGAGAACGAAAATTCTGCGTCAGCGACAGCCGCCCCGCTTCGGGAATCTGTCGGCGTAACTGCTGGAAAACCGTTGGGTCTGCTCGACGAAATCGATAAATCGATTGCTTCACATCACCAACGAGAAACAGCCCGCCGGATGTCAATCGATCCCCACAAACCGATTTCACAATTTGCGTTTGCACCGGGTCGGTATCCTGAAATTCATCCAGCATTAAAAACTGTGTCGTCTGCTGAAGTTGTTTTGTGACCGCGGGATGTTGTTCGAGTAAATCTCGCATCATCAGAATGAGATCATCAAAATCAAGAGCCGCGCGTTGCTGTTTTTGTTCTTGAAATTCCTCGATCACTAATTCTGATAAACGAAGCAACTGCAACCCAAACCTCGCACCAAGTTCTGCCCCGGCGTTATCGAACTCGATTGACTCAAGCAATTTCTTGATTAAGTCTCGCAGTTGCTTCAGCGCACTGCCCACGGATTCATAAAGTTCTTCAGTCTCCCAGTTCTTTTTGCTTCCGCCTCCCTGAATTTTCGCAGCAGCGTTCATTTCAGTAAGCTGCTGCAAACTGAGCATTCCGTTTTCATCGAGTAAATCAAACAGCCCTGCCATCACGGCGAATCTTTGCTGCATCACCTTGGGGAGTGCACTGTTTTCATGGAGCAAACGCTTCACCTCCTGCACAGCGGCTGAATCTGCAAAGTGTTTGAATCGCTTCGGCAGATATTCGTGATGAAAATGGTCGAGCCAGAAATTGATCAAGCTTTTCTCGTCTTGAGCAATCTGTGCTGCTTCCCGGTAACGGAATCGCTGTTTCGCAAAAGATCGTAGAAGTTGCTGAACGCCTTCAAGCCCGTAACGTAAAACCAACTCGCTGGCTTGTTCGTTTTTTTCACGCAACTGCTGTTCGAGAACCGTTTGCACCGCTTGATTGAGCATCGCAGAAGCGGTTGGCTCATCCAGCACCGCGAAATCGGGATCCATCCCCAATTCTGTTGCATGAGACCGCAGCGTTGCAGTGCAAAAAGAGTGAACCGTTTGAATGCGAGCCGATTCCAATTCCCGCAAAATCGTTTCCCACGCCCCAGCTTCTTCTTCACTGCACCAGGCGAGTTGCTGCCTTACGGTGTCACGAATTCGATCCCGCATTTCCCGAGCCGCCCGATCGGTAAAGGTAATCGCCATTAGGCCGGCCAGTGTTTCCTCACTCGGATCTTCCACCAACTGGGCCACAAACCGCTGCGTCAAAACAAACGTCTTCCCACACCCCGCCCCCGCAGCCAAAGCCACAGAAACCGACCGCGTCGTAATCGCCTGTTCTTGTTGAGGAGTGTATTTCATAACGTCTACAAAATCCGAGAGAGTTCCTGATACGCCTCTTTTAATGCTGGTAATGTGACGAGTTCTTCACCAGCCTTGTGTTTTCGGAACTCTTCGACAAACTTCTCTGCCTCTTTCCCTACACTTTTGCCTTTAACCTTATTTTCGTATTCGTTTTTCGACTTTTTATCTTCGGCAACAGTGATGCCACGAAAATAAAGTAGCCATGTTTCGATACTCCATTTGGAAATTAATAAGCAGACCTTTTCCGCTTTCTCTCGTTTTGTTCCGGCAAGAAGTTTTTGTTTTCGCTGGGCTACAGATTCATCATCTGCATCAGTGGCAACAGCTAATCCAATGTTTCCCTGATAATTCATTGAGCGATAAGCTGACAGCTCTCTCGGGAATTCCTGCTCGATCCACGCTTTCCCAGAACCTTTTCCACTTGGTGCAATTCGCTCACGAATGGTTCGATCTGTCACACCGATATTAAGTTTGATGATCATTTTCCTGATGAAAGTCGCTGACCGTTTATCTTCTGCAAGTAAAATCAGTCTGATTTTTCCTTCCTGAGCCATTTTTACTCCCATCCCCTTGCCACAATTTCTCCGGGTGTGAGTAATTCCTTGTCACACTCAAACTTTTTCGAGCGAACAACTCCTGACTCCTCTCGATAAAGTAGCGTCCCATGCTCATTCGCCAAGTAGTTAAGCATTTCCGGGTGATGTGAAATCATCAAACATTGCCGCCCCTTCTCGTGAACCAAATCTTCAATCATCCTTAACCAAGGTTGAATTTCCCGAAGTGAGATAAAGCTTTCCGGCTCATCAATACAGATAATGTAGTCTTGATCCTCCAACGCACAAACAATTGTGTACAATGCAACAAGCATTCGTTGACCATCTGAAAGCTGATCAAAGGATAAAGTAAAAGGATCACCTGTTCCGCTCTCCGAAAAAGAAAAATCAAACATCAGCCTTCTGCTGGTTGGTGTCGTCTTTTCCAAATTCAGATTACGGAACCCCTCAAGAACTCCGTCTTTCAGCAATTCCTGTAATCTCGAATATGATTGAAACGATTCTTGTGAAAGGTGCCGAATCCAATCAGCAAGATATTTCATTTTGTGATCAGGCTGACTGCGTTCAATAAAAGAGCCAGCAGGCATATCAGTCGGATTGGGTGACAGGATAAGTATTCTATCAAGTAGATTTCTGAAGGAGTGTAATCCATCAAGTTCACTCCTTTCTGGAAGTAATGCCAGATAAGAAAACTTATCAGTGTGGGGAAAAATATTATCTTTTGAATTTGTGCCGACGCCTCGAAGATGAATGTTCCCCTCGTTGAATAAATAGAATTCTTTTTGACCATCAATAGTAACTGATTCTTCCACGATTCTACTGAAATTAGTTTTCAAGTCATGTTGAATCTGCAAACGATACAAATAACTGACAGGACCGTCTGAAAGAGTCAGTTCAAAGGTTTGCAATTCTTGTTTATCCCAGGCATTCAAAGAGGGAATCATAAAAACATCATCAACAGGCTCTCCCTCAACAACAATTCTTTTCAAGTCCAGCAAGACATCAAAAACACTTGTTTTCCCGGAACCGTTTTTTCCGATCAGCAAGTCCAAACTTTGCGGTTCGTAGGTGAAGTTGGAAAAGCATTTGTAATTGTCGATGTACAAGCGAGTGATCATGTCACTTCCTCAGCCGGGGTTATAAACGGTTTGTTTCCATGCAGCCATTGCTCAAGAATATCTGGTAACGATAGACGCATTATAGTATCAGATACAATCTTGTCTGTAGTTTATCTCAAGATTCATTCCGCAATTTTCTGAAACGACCAGTTCTTTTCCAGTTGAACGGGTAGCGAACGAATTTGGTTGACTCTGCAGATGGTGCTGTACGGGCAGCGTTCGGTGCATTTTTCGTTTGATGAGTAAACGGGGAACTCGCCTTCGCGGATTGAATTCACCATTGCGGGGAGGATGCGGTCGAGTTCTTCTTCCCAGTTCGCGAGCACTTCTTCTGCGAGTTGCTGGGGGCCTTTTTTGCTTTTTTTGACGAACTTCGCTTCGTACCCTTTTTCTTTGATCCCCCAATAGCCGACTTGCCAGGGGATTGCGTCTTCGCCTAACAATTTGAGCCTCATCACTGCGACCGCATAGAGCGCCAACTGCAAGCCGGTCCCTGCGGAAACGTCTTCGGTTTTTACTCGCGGAATCATTCCTGTTTTATAATCGATGATCGTAAAGACATCCTGCCCTTCAATGCGCCCAACATCGATACGGTCAATTCGTCCTTCTACTTTTATTTTCTGCTCGTCGTTGCCAAAGTGGATTGCAGGGAGTGATTTCTCCGATTTCTCCGTTTCTTTTGTGCTGCCAAAGGAAAGTTCGCGGAATTGAGTCGCTGGTGTTTCTTCCCAGGTTGATTCCAAACTTTCTGAATAGCTGGATGCCTGATCGCAATATAACTCTCCCCATTCGGTAATCAATTTTCGTTCGATCTGATCGATCGCAGTTTGCAAATCGCCTCGCGGATAATTGATATCAAATTTCTCTGCGAGCAGTTCCAGAAATTTCTCTGCCAGGACTAACGAGTTCTCACCTGAAGATACTTCGAGCAATTTTGCCAGATCATTTTCATGCAACTGGGATAGAACGTCGTGCACGATGTTGCCTCGCTTGGCGTAATCGGTGGCGAGTTTCGGGTTTTGGACTGGCGACAACTTTAACACTGAATCCATGAAAAATCGAAAGGGGCAATTCGCGTAAGATTCCAGTTTCGTTGCACTGAATGTGTAATCGTCGTTGTAATGGGCAGCAAGTGACTGCAAATTATCCGGGTTGCAAACAAGACCTTCAAACATCGAAAAACCGTGCTGTTCGAAGCGGTAAGCGTTCATCCCGACTGCTGCCATTAACGAAACAGCACTCAGTTTTACAGGGGAGGTCTCCTGCCACCATTTCAACAAACCTGCTTGAGATTGAAACATCTGCTCAACAGCGTTCATGCGAACTTCGGAAAGTGTTAACAAATCGTTCGAATCAGGAACGGGCGAAAGTTTCCCTACCTCTTGTTCGTGAAGCGATTTTGCATCGAACAGGGAGAGAACGGTTTGATAAAAGGCGGACGCATACTGCGGCTGTCCTTTTTTAGAAACTCGCGAACAGGAAAGCGTCACTTGCTGATGGGCACGGGTAACTAATCGGTAAAAAAACTGCATCTCTTCCTGATACTGCGATTCGCGTACATCTAACTGCACGCCCAGTTCAATCCACTGGCGTCTTTCCTGCTCGCTGTAAAAAGGCTGTCGGTCTGCGTTTTGCGGAAACGCTCCCTCCTGTAATCCGGTAATAAACAAATACGGAACGCAAAGATGCCTTGCATCACTAGCCGGCAGAATCATCACTTCCCCCGGTTTTGCTCGCGGTGCAGGAATTGTCTGCGAGTGAAACTGTTCCTCTACCCAGGTTGCAAATTGAGACAGCGTCACTTTCGTCAAACTCTGTTTTTTCGCTCCTTCTGCAATCAATTGATCCTGAAACAAAGCCGCCTCGCGCAGCATTCCTGCGACGAAATCCCATTGCTCACTTAAAGCCATCGCCTGATTATTTATGCCATCGCGTTGTTTGTTTGCATCGTTCCCGAAAAGTAATTCCCGACTACAAGCCAGCAGGTTCATCACCTGTTCGGAATACGTTCGAGATTGATGCAGCGATGAAAGATGATTCTGTAACTCGCTCAGCGTTTCATACGCAATCGAATAATCGCTGGGGCTAAGCTTGTCGTAAGCACTTTCCTGCTCGCGGGAGGCTCGGGATTGAAGCAGGCGAAGAATTTCCTTTCGACCAGACCGCACATTCAAAGAGCGAACCGCGTTCAGGCAAATTCGTCCACGGTATTCAAAATCAGTCATGCCGGGAAGCGAGATTCGCAAGTGACGCAACACGGTTTTCATCGCCGGGAACGACCAGTTTTCCAGTTCAAAACGAAGAATCGTAACCAGCGAGCGGGCCAGTGAAAGCGTTGCAACATTCTTTGTCCCCGCCAGATAAAACGGAATCCCT
>JAJRTM010000113.1 GCA_024278285.1 Planctomycetota bacterium | reverse complement strand
TGATAAAAAGTATCGGGCTGACCGAACCACGCATCTTCACAGATGTGAACTCCCAGTTTCTTCCCACGAAATTGTATCGGTTTAACAGAATCGGCTGGGCGGAAATAACGTCGTTCATCGAAGACATCGTAATTGGGGAGCAGTTTTTTGCAGATTGTTGCAGCAACTTTTCCTTCGTAAAGCAGACTTGCCGCGTTGGCAACACATTCAGATGGTTGCCCCCACGTTGTTGGATGCCCTACCAGCAAGCCCAGATTGGCAGGAACAGATGCAGCCAGTTTGATAACAGCAGCATCACAGGCTTCGACAAAGCCGGACCGCAGCAACAGGTCTTTGGGAGGATATCCGCAAACGGCCAGTTCGGGAACGATCAGCAGTTCTGCATTACGATCAGAAGCCTCGTGAGCCAGTTCCAAAATGCGTTGGCAATTTCCATCAAGATCACCAACCGTCGGATTCATTTGTGCCAGGGCAATTCGCATGGAAAATCTTTGAAGTAATATGAAAGTTCAAGAAGAGGCAAAACAGTTCAATTTGCCCGACTAATGCTGATAATCTGGTCAATAATCGCTTTGGGTTGATCGCTGCTTTTCATGAGACCTGCGTGAGGAAAACGGTGCGGTTGGGCATCGCTTAAATGGCTCCAGAAAATCCCGGCGACGGGCTGTTTTGCCAGTAACATTGGCAAGAATTTTTTCATCCAGTCGCATTGAGCCTGTTCTGTCCACTCGCTTTTCCATTGCTGATTATCGACTTTAGTTGCCAACGATGCGAGTGGATCTTTCTCACTGGCAGAAGGACAGGCAATGGTGACATGCAGCGGGACGCCGAATGAGCCCCAGGTGTCGAGCAGTTTTGAAAATCGCAGTAGCCGTCTGGCATCGTGACGCCCCGGCTCATAGCCAATCGCCAATTCCAGATTGATGCCAGATAACCCGGTGCCAGAGCGAAGTAGTGCATCGGCAACATGCCAGGGAGTTAAACGATGTTTCCCTTTCGATTGATAGTCTCCCCAAGGGCGATCCACACGAATGAAAATCTGGCCATCTTCATCAACCTGATGAGCAACATCAATAATACGAGCGGTCATCGCCAGAATGTTTTCCTCTGTGTATCCGAATAACCCGCCGGTATTCATTCGGGCTCCCACTTCCCAAATGCGAATTTTTCCGGTGTATCGAGAAACAACAGTTTCTACATAATCACTGAGAAAACTTTGCAGGTTGAGAATGTCGTGCTTCCAGTTGGCGAGCCAGTCAGGTAAACCCTCATTGTGAAAACTGAGTAACGGACCTCCCTTGATAAGCAATTTGTTTTTGATTGCCCATTCTACCTGCTGATCGTACCGTTCCCAATCGTACTCTCCTTCAGAAGATTCTATCGATTTCCAGTCGAGTGAAACGCTGGCTGCACTGAAGGCTTCGCAGTAATTTTCGGGGATTTCAGAAAATGAAACCGGACCGAGATCGCAACCGAACATCGCGGGGAGATGCGAAGCCCGCTGACGTCTCACGTGCATCCGCTGTTCAATGTATGAATTGGCGAGAATATCTTCCGCACGACAAATTTTTTCCAAAGCGATATTCGCTCGTTCTGTCGCCTGGGCAGAGTCAGCCTGCCTGAAACAGGCTGACAAAAAATCCTTGTAGGCCTGCTTCTGCAATTGATCGTATTGTTCGGGGATGATCATGCCCGCCTGAGACCAGGTGGCGTGTTGTTCTCGCACTTCACAAAGCTGACCACGAGCCAACTCAACCGCCAACACGTAAGGGGCATCTCGTTCAAGGATCGAACAGGTTCTCAAAATGGGATACCCAAAGCCTTTAACGGGCCACGGAATGTTCAGTTTGCCACTGTCCGAACATTGCCGAATATATTGAAGCTCCTGTCCATGAATTTCGACTCTTCCAGGAAACGCGGCTCCATCGTAATTGGTCAGAAACGCCTGTTCCCAATGCGCATGATTCTCAGCCATATCAGCCGAGCCGAGATCAAAACGCATCATTCCCATTATGAGACATCCCTGGAACTGGTAAAATAAATAAACAAGATTAACTTACAGGTAGACCGCCAGTGTAATCAGACCGTGTTACATGTTCAAGAAGAGGGGCTGGCGATACGATATTCTTAATGATATCAGATCGTAGCCACAAACAAGATGCTCATAGCGTACAATTTAGTGTCGAATTTTCGAATTAACATTGAACGTTTTACATGCTTTTTCACTTACGAAATGCCCAAAAACGTTACACATCAATTGCTGCTTGCAGCATTAGGAAGAATCAGCATGCCTGCGGTATTAGAAACATCAATTCCCGGTATCTCCAAAAGGCAGGGGAAAGTGCGTGATGTTTACGATTTTGGCGATTCACTGCTCATCGTCGCGACTGATCGCATCAGTGCGTTTGATTGGATACTACCCACCGGTATTCCGGAAAAAGGGAAGATTCTCACTCAATTAAGCCTGTTCTGGTTTGAACGGATCGATTGCAGCCATCATTTGATTTCGACCGAGCCAGCAGATTTACCTCTCCCTGCAGGAACCGATATTGAATCTTTAGTTGGTCGCAGCATGGTGGTCAAAAAGACAAAAGTTCTGCCAGTCGAATGTGTCGTGCGAGGATATCTGTCTGGTTCCGGCTGGAAAGATTATCAGGAAACGGGCGTGGTTTCGGGAATCAAGCTGCCACCCGGTTTACAGGAAAGCGAGCAACTCCCAGAACCACTCTTCACCCCTTCGACCAAAGCAGACGAAGGACACGACATGCCAATTTCTTTTGAAGAAGTTTGCCAGCAACTGGGCGAGGAAACCGCAACCATTTTAAGAGAAAAAAGCCTTCATATTTACAACGAAGCTGCAACATTCGCCCGTAGCAAAGGAATTATCCTGGCGGATACAAAATTTGAATTCGGCGTTCTCAACACCGGCGAAATCATTCTTATTGACGAAGTCCTCACTCCAGATAGCTCCCGCTTCTGGCCCGAAGATGATTACGAAATCGGTCGCTCACAGGTTTCTTTTGATAAACAGTACGTCCGTGAATGGTTAATGAGTACCGATTGGGATCGCAACTCCCCTCCACCGCAGCTCCCTGATCAAATTGTACAAAACACGCGAGCGAAATATATCGAAGCGTACGAAATATTAAGCGGGCAAAAGTTCGACGCCTGACTATTTTCTATCAAGCGATCGGATGTTAAGGTTTCATTGATCTTGAACGAAATGAAGCAAAAGCATCTAATAGATGAAATATGAATACTGGATAAGTAGAAACGAAATAGCACTTACGGGAGATAAATGGGATGGAATTTTCGCATGTGGGAATGATTACCGACGAAGTCAAAGAAGGGGAAACCTTCGTAGAAGCAACTCGCGTTTGGGTGACCGATTTCATCAAGCACCCGTACCATATCGAATGGCTTCGTTTTGAGAAGGACAGCCCGCTGACCGGCCCGGTAAGAAACTTACCGCATGTTGCCTACCGGGTCGATTCACTTGAAACAGCTTCTGCAGGAATGAAAGTTCTTTTAGAGCCGTTTACCCCACTTGATGGGTTACGCGTCGGATTCTACGAAACATCCGACGGAGCCGTGATCGAGTTCATGGAATACGATGAATCACCATTTGAGTCGTAATTGATCGGGTATTTTCATTTTTAAAAAAGCACTATTCGCCGATTGGGTAGCGATACGGCGTAGATGCTTCATACAGTTTCTGGCGTGTTTTCAAATCTGTTTTTAATTCCTCATTGGCTATGGCTATTGCTTTGAGGTTAGCTGTTTTTGCTTCTTCAAAATTTCCATTTTCCGCATAAGCAGTTGCCATTGCCGCCCAGTGCATCGCTTTAAAGTCAAGTTGATAGCTGACGCTACATCCTTTTCCAAACTCCGCAAGTTCAAGAGCTCTTTTTTTGTCTCTTAAATCCTCCTCTGAACTTGCAGATTTAATTTCAGCAACCGACATAATCACATCTAAATTTTCTCGGTATTCTTTCATCGCTAATTCCAAAGCAACCAAAGCTTCCCGGTATTTTCCCAGCTTATAGAAGGCTAACCCCTGGTACTGTCGTGTTTTTTCGAGTTCGGGCCATCTCTTCAGAATTTCATTTGCTTGCCTCAACAGTTCATCGGCGAGGCCTTCTTCCCAGTAAACTTCGCATAGCTTTAATCTGCCAACAGCATCTTCGGGATCATCTTTCACTCGCTGCTCCCAATAAACTCTCCGCTCTTCAGGTGAAGCCTCTTCAGTCGGTAACGCCTTGGTTGAAAGACGGCGAATCCTCACATTCTCCAGTTTCCAAACATATTCAACTCGATGTGAAGGGTGAGATGATTTATTTTTCGTTTCGGTATCAAATATTAGATACGATTTTCTTTCTACTGCTTCCTCAAAACGAATAAAATCGGGGTAGTTCCCCAACCTGACTTCGTTTAAGAATTTTCTGATTTTCCAGTCGATTAAATGAAAGCCCGGTTTCATTATTCGAATCGACTGAGCATCCCGATGCTTCATCGTATGATCCGGAAAAAAAACTCGGTAGTGACAAATAAGTTCTTCAGGGGTGACAGCCTCTTGCTGTTTTATTGGTTTGGGATAATGCCAATCCCCACGAATCCCAACATAAAGACGAGAGCCTTTTCCCTCCTGCCCGTTACTGATTGAAATTAAATCAGCCCATCGTATACCAATTTGAGTTGTTCCAGGAAAAGATGTCGCCTGGTCAACATTGACTTGGAGATGAAAGGGAGCTTCAACGTTGAGCAATGGCCTGGCCCAAAACCTCTGCGATTGATTTGTCTCGCGACAAACCAATACATTCTGCTTCTGCTTTTTCCAATCGATCTTATTGCTTCCAATTTCCCAACCAAGACCTTCCTCCTGAAAATCTAATTCAACCCATTCATCCTGAAAATATGCTTTGAGTTGCTTAAGAACCTCTCCGGTATGCGAGTAGTACTGTTTTGCCAAGTCATCTTTGGCGGTCAGTTTTAATACTTGCCATTCCTGCCCTAATTCGTCAATTTCAGAGAGCTGAGTATCTGCTGGCCAGGGTGTCCGTAATTTTTCATCAAATGCAAGTACCCGATCATGCACTTCCCCCTGAGAAGCAGCAAGGCGATACAACAGGAGCTTACCAAGACGAGTGTTCTGTTGAAGTTGAGACCAATCGAGATCGCCTTGAGCAGCCTTATATTCTGCAAGAGCCTCTTTTTCTCGCCCCAGTTTTTCAAATAACAATCCGAGTTTTGCCCGATGATAAGCTGTATCACCAAATAAATT
>JAJRTM010000112.1 GCA_024278285.1 Planctomycetota bacterium | reverse complement strand
CTGCTTTCACTCCCCAGTGCAAAACTTGTCCAGGCTCCAATACTCGGGAACCCATCAAGCGTGTTTCCGGTTGACATATAATTTTCGCCCGGCCCATGTGTATTTGTTTTGCTTTTGACCGAATGCAAAAAGCAGAGATCATCAGCCAGTTCTCCCAGATGTGGAACGAGATCTGAAATCATTTTTCCCGATTCGCCACACGGTTTGAATTTCCAGGGGGAGCGTGTGAGGTTCCCTTGTGCTCCTTGAAACGTGACGAGCTTGTCACCGCCCGGCATCGGTTTGCCATGATACTTAATCAGAGATGGCTTGTAATCGAAAGTATCTATCGAACTGCACGCTCCCGAACAGAAAATAACAAGCACGTTCTTCGCAGCAGCCGGGAAGTGAGGTTTACGCGATGCAAAGGGATTTCCCGAATCGATCTGTGGGCGAATCGGAGAAGCTCCTCCGACTGTTCGCTCCGCAGCAAGTAGATTCTGTTCAGCAAGCATCGCAGTTAACGCAATACTGCTGAGTCCGGTCGCTGTTTCGTTCAAAAAACTTCTTCGATTAAGAAGATGACGACTGCCAGGGAGATTGAGATTTTTATTTTTCATGGGAGATACCTAACCAGACATAGCCGGAACCTAACAGGGACTAGAACCAAGAATGAACACGATTTTTCTTTGGGGTACCTTACCTCAAAATGTAGGATGGCGTGCTTGCACCCATCAAATACGCTTTCCACTTAATCAGTCTCATGCCGGTAAATTCATTGCTGCATCATAACGGTTTGACTTTATTGTGTTATTGAACGTCACTCAGCACACGAAGATGGGTGCAAGCACGCCATCCTGCAAAACATAATCTTACTGATATGACAGTTATTGTTTGCATGGAATAAAACAGATGACATCATTGGAGAAACAGAAACTCATTGCTATTCAATAATGCTCTGCAAAAAGCGTTTCGTTCATATTTTGTGATGAAATCTGCTGCTTCTTTTTGTTCTGTTGGAGTTGGTGGGCGGGAGTAGCAAAGTTGGAAGGCAAGGTTGATCTGGTCGGCGAGATTATCGGGCTTTTCTGATTCGAGACGCTTGGCAAACAGGTCGGCTTGTTGCAGCAGGAACGAACTGTTGAACAGATTCAAAGCTTGCAACGGCGTTGTCGAGCGACTTCTCTTGGCGACCGAACTGGCCGCATCGGGGCAATCGAAAAGTCCGAAAACGGAATCCTGCTCCATGCGAACTTTGGTCATGTAAATCATGCGTCTGAAGTCATCGGAACGATACGTTTTTTTAGGGTGATAGTGCCTGACGTTTTCGGCGTCCACTTCAAACGCGCTGAAACCAGGGCCTCCCGCTTGAAAATTCAACGAGCCACTCACCGCCAGAATTGAATCGCGAATCGGTTCTGCTGCCAGGCGTCTGGCAGGAAATCGCCACCAGTATTGTGAGGCCGCATCCATTTGAATCGCCTGTGAATTCGGTTTCCCCGATTGCTGATACGTGGCGGAATTCAAAATAAGACGATGAATATGCTTCAACGACCAGTTGTGAGAAACCAATTCTCCTGCGAGCCAGTCGAGTAATTCTGGATGCGTTGGCGGAACACCGCCGGACCCAAAATCGCTTGGCGTGGTGACCAATCCCTGTCCAAAATGAAATTGCCAGATGCGGTTGACCATCACACGAGCCGTCAGCGGGTTTTGTGGGGAAGTGATCCACTCGGCTAATCGTTTTCTGCGTTCTGCTTCCGGGGAATCTATTTTCAGTTTCAATTCGGTGAAAATTTCCGGGGCATTGGGAGCAACCTGCTCTCGCTTGGCGAGCGGTTCTCCGCGATAAAGTCGATGCGTGGGACTAGGTTGCACAAACTGGCCGGCGTAAACTTTCGGAGATTCACGAAGAGATTTTAATTTCTTCTGAGCCGTTTCCAATTCAGCAAGTAGCCGCTTCGCTTTTTTTGACTGTTTGGTTGAAAGATGGTCGAAGTTGTAGGATCTCTTTTTTGATTTCGACTTCGGCTCAGATAACGCAAACGGCAAGCGATCTTTTGAACTGGCGACCGCTTTCCATTTCTTGGCATTTGTGGAAACCTCAATCACATAATCGGTTGCGAGGCGATCTGAAAATTGGCCTTCCCGGTCACGTCCCCATTCGATGCGATCAATAACACGAAGTTCAGGAAATTCGATTTGAACCCAACCGACGCCGTTTTCGTGGGAAATCCAACTGTGAGAGTTACCGAACTTTCCATCGTTAATATGCTTTAATTGATGGATTGGATAGCCGGGTAGTGAACTGGAACAGGTGGCGATTGCTCCCGATTTGGCTAACGCGACATTTTCTGTTCCGGTGAAAATCTGCAATTCGTCCAGGCAGGGTTCTGATTGGTTGGTGGCATGAATGGTGAAGCGGACATACTTCGCTTCTGTGGGAACAAACCGTTCGATATTGTGAATCGTCTGCACCGGTTCTCGCAGTGGAGTTTTCCCGGCAGCTTGAACCAGTTTTGATGGTGACTTTTTCTTGTGACGATATTTTTCCAGTTCCACTTGCAGCGCTGCGATTTGTTTGACTGTACGCTCTAGTTCCTGCTGCTGAGATTTCGGCAACGGAAGATTGCGATCACCATGTTTGACGCCCGCAAAAATTGCCTGCATGGCGTAATAATCGGTTTGTGTAATGGGGTCGAACTTATGATTATGGCAGCGGGCACAACCGAGCGTTAAACCGAGAAATGCGGTTCCGGTGGTGTTGATCATATCATCAAGTTCGTTCTGCCTTTGCATTAATGTGAGATTAATGTCAGGACTTTTGACAAGATCGTAAGGCCCTGCCACCAGATAGCCGGTGCCGATGGTGCTGCCAAAACTATCTCCCGCGATTTGTTCTTTAATGAATTGATCATACGGTTTGTCTTCATTGAAAGACTGAATCACATAATCGCGGTACGGCCACGCAAAAGGACGCTCGCGGTTGGTTTCAAAACCGTGTGTTTCCGCAAAGCGAACAAGATCGAGCCAATGCCTGGCCCAGCGCTGCCCGTAATGTGAACTGCTTAATGTTTGCTCAACCAGTTTTTGATACGCATCCGCTGAATCATCTTCGATAAATTGCTGAACCTGTTTGGGCGTGGGAGGCAAGCCGAGAACATCGAGATAGATTCGGCGAATTAAAGTCCTGCGATCTGCAACGCCGTTATGAGGAATCTTTTTCTGCTGGAGTTTACTGAGTACGAAAGCATCGATGCTGTTAACAACCGATTTGGTATCGTCATCAGCAAGGGCAGGGGGCTTCACTTTTTTCAGTGGCTGGAACGACCAGTGATCGGTCGTTTGTTTTTCCCGCGTGACGGCACCATTCGGTCCAGGCCATTTTGCCCCTTGATCGATCCACAATTTGAGAAGATGAATTTGTGCAGATGAAAGCCGTTCCTCTTCATCGGGAGGCATCAGATGGTCCGCTTCTTCGCCGCGCACCAGTTTCATCAAGTGACTTTTTTCACTATCCCCCAGAATAATGGCAGGTTCGCCAGAGTCCCCGCCTCGTAACAAGGCCGATTTTCTATCCAAACGAAACGCACTTTCCTGAGCATCTTCGCCGTGACAATCCAAACATTTTTCCTGAAAAATCGGCAGGATTTGCTCTTCAAAATCGATGGCCTTCTGAGACGCAAGCTTCGTTTCTTCACCAACAGCATTAGCACTGCAAACCAGCAATACCAGCAGGGGTATGTTCAGCAAGCGAATATTCATAATCGAGGCT
>JAJRTM010000111.1 GCA_024278285.1 Planctomycetota bacterium | reverse complement strand
GATTATTCAACAAAGTGACCTGCTTCTGGTTCAGTTGGAAATTCCTGTGGAGACCGTTTTGTATGCGTCTCAAATTGCTCGACAGGCTGGCGTACGAATTATTCTCGACCCAGCCCCTGCTCCGAAAATTGTTCCTGGTCGTTTTTTTGATGTTGATTTGATTTGCCCGAATCAATCCGAAGCGAGTTTATTACTTGGCTGGTCGGTAGAGACAATGACAGAAGCAAAAACTGCGAGCCGTGAGTTGGTTGAACGGGGGGCGAAAAACGCGATTATCACCTTGGGAAAACAAGGGGCTGTTTTATGTGAGGGTTCGCAAGTGACGGTAATCCCGCCCTGCCCTGTTGAAACGGTCGATTCCACCGCAGCTGGCGATGCGTTTGCGGGAGCGGTTGCGGTTCGCTGGATCGAGCAAGATTCGCTTGTGAATGCAGCTCGATTTGCCTGCGCAGCAGGGGCATTGGCAGCCTCAAAAGCCGGGGCTCAACCAGGAATGCCAACTCGAAATGAAGTGAAGCTATTTATGAATCAGCCAGGAAAATAGGCGTTAGGCGTTAAGTCGTAGGCAATAGAAAAAAGTAGGTTAGACTTTCCAGTCTGATGAATGTGGTTCCAGACTCATTGATCTGAAGCAGGTGAATCCATTGCTGAATGATATCTACTTTGACTCTTTTTCATTATTGGACGCACCCTACAGATTTTAATTAACCAGCGAAGGAAAAAGATGAGAACTCGAACGATACTATTTTCCATTTTACTTTTAACACTGATCGGTTGCGGTTCGCAGGAATCGGCAACAAATGAAGGTGGCAATAATTCGGAAAACGATAAGCCACGTATTGCGCTGATCATGAAATCGCTGGCAAATGATTTCTTTTCATCGATGGCGAATGGCGCGAAGAAACATCAGGCAGAACATGCGGATGAATACGAATTGGTTGTCAACGGAATAAAAGACGAAGTCGATTTGAGTCGGCAGGTGGCGCTCGTAGAAGAGATGGTCGCCAGCGGTGTGGATGCAATTGTGATCGCCCCGGCTGATTCAAAAGCATTGGTGCCGGTGCTTCGACGTGCACGAGATAAAGGCGTAATCGTGATCAACATCGACAATCGACTGGACCGCGAAATTCTTAAGAAGGAAAATATCTCGATTCCTTTTGTCGGCCCGGATAACAAAAAGGGAGCAAAGAAAGTGGGCGAATATCTGGCGAGTAAACTAAAGCCGGGGGATGCGGTCTTGATTCTGGAAGGAATACGAACATCGTTCAATGGGACACAGCGCCGACTCGGTTTTGAAGAAGCGATGCGGGCGGCTAAAATAAATATTGTGGAGAGCCAATCGGCTCAATGGGAAATGAATAAGGCGAATACGATTACAGTTTCGATGTTGAGCGAACATCCAGAAATCAAAGCGGTCCTTGCAGCCAACGACAGCATGGCGTTGGGAGCGATCTCAGCCATCAAAACAGTGGGGCGAACAGGTAAGGTAAAAGTGGTTGGTTTCGATAATATCCCAGCCGTGCAACAGGCCATTAAAGAGGAAAGAATACTGGCAACAGCAGATCAGCATGGCGATGCGCTGGCTGTTTTCGGAATAGAATACGCGTTGAAATTGATCAAAGATTCTGAAGCGAAAATTGAAGACCGGGAAACACCAGTTGATTTAATCACGGCGGAGAACCTGAAATGAATCTCTCCCCTGCCCCGATTTGCTTATCATTGAAAGGGATCTCAAAGGATTATGCGGTTCGTGTTTTGAATCATGTTGATTTTGAATTACGAGCGGGGGAAATTCATGCACTTTTGGGGGCTAACGGGGCGGGAAAAAGTACGCTTTGTAAAATCATCGCCGGGCTAACGCCTGCGACAGCGGGAGAAATGTTTTGTGATGATACTGTGTATTCCCCAAGCGATAAACAACAGGCAGAAGCTCGTGGAATACAAATCGTTCAACAGGAACTGAATTTGATCCCGACGTTATCGATCGCAGAGAATTTATTCCTGACGCAATTGCCTTTACGATTTGGAGTAATTGCGCGCAAGCAACTTCGAGAACAAGCACGAAATGTCCTGCTTCGTTTTGGAATGGATGATCTTGATGTTGATCGTGAAACCGGTTCGCTCGGAATTGGTCAACAGCAGATGATAGAAATTGCGACTTCGCTGAATCGGGAATGTAAAGTTCTCATTCTGGATGAACCAACCGCAGCGTTGAGCGGGAAGGAATCAGAACAGCTATTCGAGTGGTTAGCAGAACTGCGTCAACAAGGTGCAGGGATTATTTATGTTTCACATCGACTCGATGAAATCAAACGAATCGCAAATCGTACAACAATTTTGAGGGACGGCTGTCATGTAGGAACATTCGCTGTTGATGACTTATCGACAGATGAAATGGTTTCATTGATGACAGGCGAAGAACGTGAAACGAAACCTGCCATCAAGAAGAAACATCTTGATGTAAACAACCAGACAGAGAACCAAGCAAAACAGAACGGAATTGCGTTACGGGTAGAATCACTTCACTGCGGCCCCCTTGTAAAAAATATTTCTTTTTCGGTTCGATCCGGGGAATGTTTCGGTATCGCAGGATTGGTTGGATCGGGGCGAACTGAATTATTACGAGCAATTTTTGGAGCAGATCATGCGGAAAGTGGGGAGCTGTTTCTCAATAATAACAGAGGTCCGTTTCGATTCAAACATCCTCACCATGCCGTTCGTCACGGAATCGCGATGGTAACAGAAGACCGGAAGAAATCTGGCTTGCTGCTATCACAATCGATTCGTGTCAACAGTTCGCTTTGTAATTTGAACGCCTATACCAATGCGGCAGGAATTATCAATCAAACTGAAGAGCGAACCGACACAACGCGAATGCGGCAGAAACTGGATCTTCGCTGTAACGACATCGAGCAAAATGTTGAAACACTCAGCGGCGGAAATCAACAGAAGGTTGTTGTTGCCAAGTGGTTGCTGGCTGGGGCAGACGTTTATCTGTTCGATGAACCGACACGTGGTATTGATGTAGCGGCCCGTGAGAAAATCCATCGCATTTTTACCACGTTGACTAATCAGGGAAAAGGAATTGTGATTATCAGCAGCGATCTGGATGAACTTTTTGAAACGTGTGATCGAATAGGTGTGATGTCAGCCGGGAAACTGGTAGCCACTTTTTCAAGAGAAGCATGGTCAACAGACTTAATCATGCAAGCGGCGTTTTCTGGATACATCGATCCTTCAGAGGAATAAATTTATGAGTCGTAACGATTCAACAAATAGAATTAAATCGCAGGAACGTTCGCGCAGTTCGAAAGTCGCTTCTTCGCTACTTCAATACGCGGGCATGGTGAGCGTTCTGCTGGGGTTGGTTTTTATTTTCAGCCTGATGAGTAAAAACTTTTTGAGCATGACGACGCTGACTTCAATTGCAAATTCGATTCCGGATTTAACTGTTATTGCAGTTGGCATGACATTCGTGTTAATTATTGGAGGGATCGATTTATCGGTCGGGTCGATGCTCGCGATTTCATCTGCATTGCTGGGAGTGCTGATGGCTGATCATGGATGGTCGCTGGCGTTGGCGATTCCGTGTTGTTTATTTGCGTGTGGACTTTGCGGCTTCCTTAACGGAGTGATCAGTGTCAAAGCGGGAATTCCATCTTTCATTGTTACGCTTGGAATGCTGGAAATTGCCCGAGGTGTGGCTTATTTGATCACCGGTTCGCAAACAAAATATATCGGCTCATCAGTGGAATGGATCGGAACACCGATTCAGGGAATGTTTCTTTCCCCTTCATTTCTAATTGCCATTATCGTGGTTATAGCCGGTCAGTTCGTTCTCGGCCGCACGTTGTTCGGACGATACTGCATTGCAATAGGAACGAACGCGGAAGCAGTTCGGATGTCCGGAATTAAGTCGGCTCCGTATTCGATTACAGTATTTGCAATAAGCGGCGTGATGTGCGGTTTGGCGGGAATCATGCAAACCTCTCGGCTATCAACAGCAGACCCGAATGCAGCAATCGGATTGGAACTGGCTGCAATTGCCGCCTGCGTGATCGGCGGAACGAGCCTGATGGGAGGCAGAGGATCAGTGATCAACACATTTTTCGGCGTGCTGATCATCGCGGTACTGCAAACCGGCCTGGCACAAATTGGTGCTTCCGATCCAACCAAACGAGTCATCACCGGCAGCGTCATCATCATCGCAGTCTTGCTCGATGCGATGCGCCAACGATGGGGGAAGAACAGGCGATAGTACCTTATCAAAGAAATGCTGTGCAGAAGTCGCAGGGTACGCTGTGCGTACCACAATTGCAGGATGATGAGTGCTACAATGGCTATATTTCCAGTAAAACGTGGACACCATTGTTGTGCACAGCACACCCTACCCAGTTGTATCTACCGAGGGTTTCCCAGTTCGACTTCTGTATCGTCCACTTCTTCTCCGCGACGAAAAGTGACAGTAACTTTTGTTTTTGGTTTGAGTGAATCGATTACTTTCCAGAAATCTTTTCGCGAAATCACCTCTGTTTGATTCACTTTCAAAATGACATCTCCAGCGATCAACCTGGCGTGATGAGCCGGGCTGTTTTGTTCAATTGATAATATTGCAAAACCTTCTGCGGAATAATTCAAATCGGGAATCAAACCGATACGTGATCGTCCGCCAGCGTGCCTTCCGACGCTGATCCATTTTTTATTTTCGATGTAATCGGGGCGTGTTTCTGCACGAGCCAGTTCGAGAACAAGATGTTCAAGCACATCGACGGTTCTGCGGATTCCCTGAATATTCACATCCTCGATATCATCGGTTGGTCGATGATAGTCTTCGTGCAATCCGGTAAACAGATGAAGAACGGGAATCTGCTTTGCATAAAAGGAAGAATGGTCACTCGGGCCGAACGCTTTATTCTCGCGGAAGAAATTCAGTTCGGTCGCTTGCTCTGCTTCATCAAGTATTTTACTCCAGACACTTGATGAGCCCAGGCCAAAAACGGTCAGTTTTTCATCTGCGAGACGCCCAACCATATCCAGGTTGATCATAGCAATCGTATTAAGTAGCGGAACGACTGGATGTTTCACATAATGTTTCGAGCCGAGCAATCCTTTTTCTTCGGCTGAGAATGCTATGAAAATGATTCGCCTTGAAAACTTTTCGTCACGCGATGAGATCCGACGAACCAGTTCCAAAAGCGCGGTGGTCCCTGAAGCGTTGTCATCCGCCCCATTATGAATCGCTTTTGTTCCCGGCGCGAGCGAACCTTGTCCGCCCCAGCCAACATGGTCGTAATGGGCACCGACGACAATCGTTTCGATGTTTCCTGTTCCTTCCTTCACTTCTTGCGGTTCGAGAATTCCGATCACATTCAATCCCTCAACTGAATTGGAAATGAGATCTGCATTGCCTTCAATTTGAACCTCGCTGAGGAGTTGGCTTTGTGGCTGTAATTTTTCATCAATCGCAACTTCCAGTTCCGCCACTGTTTTCCCGAGACCAGCTATCAGTAATTGATCAGCCTTTTTTTGTGTGATGTGAAAAACCGGGATCACTTTTCCGGCAGCGTTTCCGCCGTATCCGAATGGAATTATTTTATCTTTTTTTCCTTTGGTCGAAACAATGTCGTTGACTAAAATAACCGCAGTCGCGCCATGTTTCTGTGCATTTTTGAGTTTCGCCCGCAGCGCCGCCCGTTGAGTATCAATCTTACCCGACTTACTCATATAAAGGCTGCCCAAGACATCTTGCCGGGGAACTCTGCGGATGATCAATGCGATCTTTCCTTTCAAATCGATATTCGCAAACTCGTCGAAATCATTTTCTGCATCGTCGATGCCGTAACCACAAAAGACAATCTCGCCTGCAATTATTCCTTTTCCGCCAAATGAACAAACACGAAAATCATGATTGATTACCCAGTCATCTTTTTTGCCTTGTATCGTTGCAGCCAGAGCAATATTCTTGCCCTGTTTAGCTCGCCCCGCAATCGTAAACTTCTGGTATCCTTTAGGCATCCCTTCAGGAGATTTCAGCCCAGCTTTTTCAAAGTGATGATGAATAAACTCGGCTGCTTCCAGAATTTCAGGGGAACCGGTATCCCGCCCTGCCCTTTCATCTGATGCAAGAAATTCGAGATCAGCCAGGATTTCACTTTCCGATTTCTTAATCGCGACCAAATTAGATTCAGCGAGAACTTCACTTCCTGATGCAGCGATAATAATGCCTACAATGGCTACGAACAGGAATAGATGATTACGGTACATATTATTTAGATCCTTAAATTTGGTTCTTGATACTTTATAATGGCTGAAACATTTTACAGCCACGGATGAACCCAGCACGGCTGGTCTGTTCTGACCGCCGTAACCAAATTGATACTTTCCTATAATTTGCGAGCCGTTCGCAAACTTTTACCGTTAGTAATACGGATTTCCACGGATCAATTCTCCTGAAGAGGCAAAGACGATATCAGGGACAGAAGAAAAGAAATGAAAATGATCCTCTCTTCTTTGTTACCTTTGCGAGAAACTTTAGTCAAACAAATAGACGATACGTCAATAGAAAAAGAGGAATGGATTGGCAGCAAGACGCAAAGAAAAAAGAGAATTTTCAACTTCACCTGGCATGAAAATGCTTCTGTTGCGTGAATGACTTTTTTTGATCTGTGTTTGATCCGTGTGAATCCGTGGCTCTTTTATCTTTTAGCCACTAAAATGTGGGAAGATCTTTAAATATTAACTTGTCACAGCATTTCACTCGCCGAGGTTTATCCCCTGATTTTTTCTTCAAAGGTTTGCAACGTTTCCATTGGGTAGCAGCAAATGGGATATTCCCGACCATTTGTTGCCTGTAAATCGTTTTCAATTTGTATTGTTTGTTCAATCTCGCGTTCCAGTTCCTTCAATTTATTTCTTACCAATTCCAATCTCAGCAAAGCCTCTCGTATTCGTTTGAATTCAGAATATCGGTAAATGCTTTGCCTGCGCCGAGGTAACCAATTCTCATGAGTTGACCTTTCCAGACGTTCCTGTTCATCTTGGTTGATCAATTCCTTTTTTAATTCCAGCAATTCACTGACCATCTTAACGTTTGTTTTCGGGAGTAATATTTCCGGGTTCTCTTTTGCATAACGAAGTTGCTGTTTTAATTGAGCGGAACCTATAATCGGCTTAGATGGTCGATTAGCCATCGGCATCCAGAGTGTCCCGGTAGCCACTTGGAACTGAGGGGCGGGAATGTCCCAGAATTCAGCAATAATGGAATCGGTAATTTCATCATATTTTGCACCGCCGATGCCATGGATGAACCAGTCTGCAATAAATAGACGCAGGTAAGCAGTTGTCATTAACGCTTTTGTCCTGAATCGCGATCCCTGTTTTTGTAATCGGTGCAGATGGCTGGAAATAAGTTGGAAGCAATCCGTTGTTTGCTGATCCGCTTCAGTTGCATTATCAATACGAGATTCCCAACCGGTTCGATCACTCAACAGTATATTACCAGTTTCAGATTTAACAAAAAGACTCCTGCGGTGTTTTGTTTTATTATTCCAAACCCAAATTGGTAATTCGATCCAGCCGCCCTGCTTTAATAAATTGGGGACCGGTTGCATGGTCGATTTTATGTGATGCTGTTTGCGGTATTCTCCTAGAATGTTATTGTAGATTTCCAACAATTGATTTGCGTTGAGTATCAGCTCTGCAAGGAAGTCTCGGTAACCTGCTGAATTGGCTAACCAACTGATCGGCACTTCATAGTTATTGATGCCGAGTGACCGTTCGAGATGGACTCGGCCTGCTACCAATCCATTAACAACCGAACCGTTTTTTTGCACTTCAGAAACAGTATTTTGCCAAAACTTTTTTGTGACGCTCTTTTCAGATCGCATCATTTCTTGTTTGGCAACTCGATCTGCAAACGATTCAAAAAGTTTGCTATCGACCATTTGAAGTTCTTACCACGGAACTCCAGGGGGCCAATAATCAATCACCATTCTTTTCTGAACGACCCCCTCATTCTGCTTGACTGGAATTTTTATACTGTGCGATTTCACGGCATCCGAATCGATAATGACGTTGAGTGAAATTCCATTGTTTTGTTTTGCCAGTTCATCGATAAGAACATTTTTTACCCAGACGCCGGGATGAAAAAGTTCAGGTTGATGCCCGGTCAGAAAAAGAGGCGGCTCTCCCTCCATTTCTTCAAGACAGGAGATTTGTTCCGGATATATTAAAGCCGTATATTGCCTGGCAATTTCGAGAGCTTCCAGACGAGTTTTTTTTCTACGAGATGCCAGCGATTCGTTCTGATTGAACAGTTCACGATTTCTCGCAACCGCATCACTCACTTCTGAAACGGGCGGTAGAATCAGTAAATCGCCGTGGCCGCGGGGAACGCGCAGTCGCGATGGGAGCTGACATTTTTGTGAGTCAGCCACTAAAGATTGTTTCGATAAGGCTCGTTGTTTTCGAGGAGATGGGGAGCCTTTTTCGTTGATGAGCGTCTGGCCTTCGCAGACCATATTAAGCCCCTGTTTTCTGAAGAGCGGAAAAACCGGGACAATCCGAAGAGACTTCTTCAAACGCCTTCGCGATCACCTGCTGATAGTGAGCCATCCGCTTGATTGCATCATCGAGAGAACCGCCGAACGAGCGTTCTTCTTCCAGATAAATGCGAGGCACCGGGAATTCCACAATATTCAATTTCGCACAAGCAGCTTGAATCCAAAGTTGTAAAGGCATTGCGTATCCCGGTTCGGTAATTCGCAGTTTTTTCAAAGCAGAAACCCGATAAGCTTTGAACCCGCAGAATGTGTCGGTCAAATTAAGATTCAATAGTTGATTTAGCTGCCTGGTAATTTCGACATTAATACGCCGACGATCTTCGGGGGCAGCCTTGTCGCTTGCGAATTCTTCCAGATAACGACTTCCCGAAACAATATCGAATTCAATCCCCTCCGTATCAAGTTGTTCAATAAGTTGCGGAATAATTTGTGGTTGATGTTGCCCGTCACAATCGATCGTCACAATCGCATCGGCGTTTTGCTTAATCGCATATTCAAACGCCGTCTGTAGAGCGGCTCCGTATCCACGATTATCGGGATGAGTTATTACAGTCACGTCATTTCTTGTCCGAAGAATTTCGGGCGTTCGATCAGTAGAACCATCATCGATGACAACAACATCCGTTGCGTATCGAAGCACCTCATCCAGAACAGAATTAACATGAACCTCTTCGTTGAAAATCGGAAGGGCTACAATCCAGTTTGACATCTATATTATTTCTTTATGGCAATAAGTATTTTGCGTTAAGCGATAGGAGGCAGACCAGGTGAATCCTGAGCTGTATTCTAGCGCGACTTCAGGTAGAGTCAAACTGAATAGATAGATTCTTATGTTCACCCGCCGGGGAGGCGTTTCGTAATTTCTTCCTGAGCAAGTCTGATTTCATCGAGGATTTCCTGATCGGTTTCGCTTTCGGTTAAATCTTGCAGTTTCTCCCATGAAGACTGATTCCCCACCTGCCCCACCGCCCAGATTGCTGCCCCGCGAATGAGTTGGCTTTCATTCTGCAAAGAATTTTCCAGAATATCAAGGTATCGGAAATTTCCGCTGTTCCCGAGAACAATAGCTGCATTTCGAGCCATCGCGATCCGCCCGGTTCGCCAAAGTGGCGAATTTTTGAAACGCTCGCGAAATTCTTCGTCATTCATAACCAGAAAATCGGCTGCACTGGGAAGTTGATCTGAAGCCGCAACCAACTGTGGTTGCCTGCACGCTGGAGCATGGCGATTCCAGGGGCAAACTTCCTGGCACAAATCGCAACCGAAAATCCAGTCTTGAATGCCGGGACGAAATTCGAGTGGAATCGGTTCGTCTCGTTGTTCAATCGTAAAATACGAAATACATCGTCTCGCATCGAGTACATGCTCTTTGACAAACGCATCGGTCGGACAAACATCCAGACAGCGGGTGCAGGTTCCACAATGAGACGATTCAAAAGGAAGATCAGCCGGCAGGTCCAAATCGCAAAGCACGGCTCCGATAAAAAAATTACTCCCTTTTCGTTTGTTAATGAGCATCGTATTTTTGCCGAACCACCCCAAACCCGAAAGCCTTGCATAATCACGTTCTAAAAGAGGTGCGGTATCAACAACTGCTCGCGTGACACAACCGGGGGAAAGCTCGTGCAGATAATCGGCAAGTTTTTTGAGCATCTTCCTGACAACATCATGATAATCACTCTCCCCTTGCGCATACTTGGCGATGCGCCCAACTTGCGATAAATTATCTGGAACCGTTTGTGAATAACAAGTGGCTGTCATGATGATTGAACGGACCGCAGGCAAAACCGATTGAGGGTTTTATATGCCTGCTCCCGATTCGGAATATACTGCATCTGCCCAGCATATCCCGCCGAAAGCCAATCCTGTAAATGAGGGAAACCCAAAGCAGTAACTGCGGGAGCAATTCCACACAAATCAAATCCGAGTTCTGTCGCTCGCTGAATAATTTTCTCTTTGATTTGCTCACTCATTCCCATACGTTAATGTTTCATTGGCAAGATCCTAACTCGGGCAAGCCGGAACCAAACAGGAAAGTAGGCGTTAGGTAGTAGGCGTTAGGAAAAAGTAGGATGGCGTGCTTGCACCTGTTGTTTATACATAAGTTTTGTCCCGGAGGGACATTGGCAAATAGCCCCAGGTTTTAACCTGAGGCATTGGTTGTAAGAAGATGAAGTCCTGTAGGGACGACGGAACTTGTTGTTTTGGTGCAAGCAATGGAGGCTCGAAATAACCATGACCATCGTCCCTTCGGGACTACCTATTAACTGGGGCGACGACCCCGGATTAAAATCCGGGGCTATTTGCCTCTGTCCCTCCGGGACTGATGACTTAGCTTTGCCTGAAAATACTTATGTATAAACAACAGCGTGCTTGCACCCATCAAATGTGGTTTCCACTTTTTCAAATCTAACGCTGTATCAGTCTCATGGCGGTGAATCAATGGCAGGATAATAACAAATTTTACTCTCTATTTTTCATTGAACGCAACTGGGCACGCGAAGATGGGTGCAAGCACACCATCCTACGATAAACTGAAAAATGAAGGTGTAATGGAATGATTTCATTTCTGTTTATTTGTGATTCAAAACAATTCTTATAAAACATCCTGCCACTTTTGTGCAACATTTCGTTGCTCAGGTACTAAGAACCTGAACCGCCCGGTGATTTGGTTACTGTTTTCTCCCTGTTGGTGGTGGAGACTCAGGGAGTAACACGAATCGATCGCCATGCTTTATCCTCTGCTGTTTTTGCCAGTTGTGGCAAAACTTTCTTCACCAACGCATCTCGTGAATTCGGCCCTTTCGATTCTTTAGTCGGTCGAATTGTTGTCCGAGCCGTGACCGGAACCATCAAACTTTCTTCCAGATCAAGTTCTGCCTGGATGATGCCTGTGCCAGCCTGTGCTGCTGTCAGTGTTATCGGCAGAACAATTGATTTCCCCGGTGCAGGAATTTTTACTTTGCGAATTAACTCTTTTGATTTGTTTGCCAGAACGCCCTGAAGTAATTCAATTTTGAGATCAGATTCAGCAAATACTCGCTCACTGTGATTGGAAATTTCAATCTGAATCAAAAATTCTTCCGATTGATCAACAGCAACTGGCAGGGTGAGCGAAACAACAACATCAGGCACAAAAACAATCGTCTTTGACGCCAGCGAATAATGGAGTTGCAAGCGAGTTTCAGTTTGCAGAACGGGACTATTCCGAGAGGCAATACAAGTAATTTTGAAGTGGCGTTCTTCATCTGGTGCGAGAGTATCGATGACCCAGCGAAGCGTTTCCCCATGCGAGCAAGCAGCGGGGACAACATTGTTCACGCAATGGTGATCGGAAACGACTTCCTCCAAGATAATATTTTTTTGGATGACTGAGCTTCTATTTTTTACGACCAATTCATAATTCACTTCTGCACCGGCTGTTACATTTTTCGGCATTTTTTTAGAGACAATCACTGCAGAACTCTGCTCAAGAGATCCCAACGGCGTTACGTCATCTATTTTAATTACAGATTGCTTCACCTGCTGTGCGGCTGGGGTTTCAAACCATGAAATATACTCCTGAGACGATAACTCGAATTGACTGCCCGGCTTGAAGCGATGCCAGCCGTCCGTCAGCAGAACTGTTTCTTTTCGAGGCGAAAGATAATGACTTTTTGCTGTCGATAAAACAAACTTTTCTGAATGTTGGTAACTGGGAAGCAGATCTGTTTTAACCGAATGAGTAAACAACTCTGGTTGGCTTGCAGGGGGATTAAACTCTCGCTCTGGCATTGGGAATGGTCGCGCGGGAGGGAGACTCGACGACTCTTCTTCCGGTTCTGGAACAAATGTAGCAAAGGGATCAAAAGCTTTCTTTTTTTTTGGGGCTACTTCAGGCTTAATCACTTCTTCGAAAACAGGTGCAGAAGTCTCGCTCTGCGGAATCGTCTCTTTTTTCAGTGAAGCTAACTTTGTTGGTTGAGGAGAACTTCTTGTTTCCAGAAACAGAAGAATCATCAGAATCAACGCGGCACTGCCTGCATAGAGTGTCATTTTCCAGACGGAACGCAATTCGTCTTCAAAGAAATTATCCCACCAATCTTCCGCCCAGTACATCAGCGAATCTCGGTAATCATCCCAGGCGGTGAGCGGATCAACAGACGTCTTCTTAAACCATTCCGGTGGATAGGGATAATACTGCACTGCACGATTCCTTTCGGCAGGTGAAATTGATGTAATTCGTATGAAGAACGGCAACAACTCAGCGAATCACGCTAAAGCTGAAATGCTGCAATTTCTTCACAGGCTGGAATTGTAATAATTACCAGTCGTTTTGGGCAAGCACAGTTTTGAAAAGGGAAAAACAGGGTTATTGTCCCCTGTTCTTTTTAATTGCAGTTCCTGTCATCAATACCAACGTCGATGATGGAACAGAGACTCCCTCCTGTTGTCAGCTATACTTCCACCCAGATCGCAACTTCAACCGCTGCATTCAGGGGAAGCTCGTTGGTGCCAACTGCAAAGCGTGTATGCTTGCCCGCTTCTCCAAACAAATCGACTAACAACTCTGAAGCTCCGTTGAGAACGTGAGCCTGGTCGTGGAATCCGGGAGCAGACTGTACAAATCCTTCCACGCGGACAACTCTGCGAACTTCATCCAGACTCCCCAGGCAATGTTTTATTTGAGCCAACGCATTTAAGCAGCAGATTCTTGCGGCGTTGTAACCATCTTCTTTTGTGACCTCACTCCCCACTTTTCCAGTAAAAACAAGCTCTTTCCCCAGAACGGGAAGCTGCCCACTGGTCATAACAAGGTTGCCCGTTCGCAACACCGGAACATAAAACCCAACCGCTGCTGGAGGGCTGGGTAATGTATCGCCACGCTTGGCGAGAATGGCTTCGATAGTTGACTGACTCATTAGGAACACTTCTCCTTCAGTGAATACATTAATGCAAAGCTTAACAGTGGTTTCAATAATTAATTGATAGATACCTCACTGCTTATCATATCAGGTTCTTCATACTTTATAATAGCTGAAACATTTTACAGCCACGGATGAACACGAATTTCCACGGATCAATTCTCCTGAAGAAGCAAAAACTGAATAAGGGACAAGAAGAAAAAACTGAAATTGATCCTCTCTTCCTTGTCACCTTTGCGAGAAACTTTAGCTGGACAACGCCAGGTGAATGACCCGTAAGACGGCTTTTTTTCGGTAAACCTGTCGCTGTCCAGTTAGTCAAACAAATAGACGAAACTTCAATAAAAAAGAGAATATTCAACTTCACTTGGCATGAAAATGATTCTGTTGTGTGAATAACCTTTTTTTGATCCGTGTTTGATCCGTGTGAATCCGTGGCTCTTTTTTCTTTTAGCCACTAAAATGTGGGAAGAACCTCATATCAAGACAGGCATAAAAAACGAGTGCCCGATACTGGCATTGAGGAAGTTAAATTGCGATTGCTGTTGTAATGTGAATTGAAAACTGAGATATTATCTATTCAAAATGATAAGGGCTACAATGAACTGATAGAAATTCCTGGATCTGGGCTTGATCCAAAAACTCTCTTGATGGAGAACGTTAAATGAGTGTCCGCAATCTGCTAAGCTGTCTGTTGTTGTTTGGCCTTCTTGTTTCTCAAGCCCAGGCGGGAACTTTCACTGGAACGATTAAAGAAATATCAGCGGATGGGAAAAACATCACCGTTTATTCATCGAGCAGAAAAAAAGCCGTCGTCTTCCCTGTTGATGGTCGAAGCCTGAAAGTATCGATCAATAAAAAATCGGGAAAAGTTTCTCAATTGGAAGTCGGCAATATCGTTACAGTTTTTACATCGACCTCTGGAAACCCGTTGAAAATTTACTGCAAACAAGTCACTTCAACCAAATCAACCAGCAGGACATCGAAAAAGAAATCGTCTTCCAGAAAAGAGAAATCCGAACAGCCTGACAACAACGTGGAAGGTGCAGCAGGCTGGCCCCAGTTTCTAGGACCGAATCGTAACAACCGCTCTACTGAAACAGGTCTTCTAAAAAGCTGGCCCAATGCAGGCCCCAAATTAGCTTGGACGGCTCGAAATTTGGGCGAAGGATATTCAGCAGTCAGCATTGCTAACGGAAAAGTTTTCTTGATGGGAACTCGTGAGGGGCAGGAAATTGTCTTGGCTATCGACCTGAAAACTGGCAAGGAACTTTGGGCGACTTCCAACGGAGAGATTTTTCGCGACGGACAAGGCAACGGCCCACGCAGCACCCCTACCTACGATAATGGCAACTTATATTCCCTTGGAGCATCGGGAGATTTAAGCTGTTTGAATGCAGATAACGGTCAACAAATCTGGAAGCAGAATATTCTATCGGCTTATGGAGCGCAGAATATTCAATGGGGAATTTCTGAGTCTCCCTTGATTGATGGAGAAAAAGTTATTTGTACTCCCGGCGGGAATACCGCAACGATGGTCGCGTTAAATAAACAGAGTGGTGCTCCGATTTGGCTGGCCAAAGTTCCCGGCAACCCCAAAGCGGGCTATGCTTCTGCGATAATTGCGACGATTCAAGGTAGAAAACAATATATCAACTTCAGTCACGATGGCCTGTTGGGAATTGACGCCGGGAACGGGACTCCTATCTGGGGAGACAACAACGCCTCCAACGGCACAGCCAATTGCAGCTCTGCCCTCGTGATCGGCAACGCCGTCTTCTACGCTTCAGGCTATGGAACCGGTGGGGCAATGCTTTCATTCAGCTCTCGCGAATCTAAGCCGACCATGGTTTATAAAACCAATAAAATGAAAAATCATCATGGAGGAATGGTCTTTGTGGATGGCTTCATCTACGGAGCCAACGAACAAATCATGACCTGCTTGAACCCCCAGTCAGGAACAGCCGCCTGGGAAGATCGACTCGATGGGAATGGCAAAGGAGCCATTACTTACGCAGATGGAAACCTCTACTTCCGCAGCGAGCAAGGTCCAATGTACCTGATAGAAGCGACGCCAAAGCAAGCCAACATCATCAGCACATTTGATCAACCTGAACGAAGCGGAAAACGTGCCTGGGCAAGACCAGTTGTCGCAGATGGCAAACTCTTCCTGCGAGATCAGGACATTTTGCTTTGCTACGATATCAAAAAGTAATGAACACGATAATGGCTACATACCAAGTGACTGCAAATTACAATTGGTGTGTACAGCACAGCCTACATGTGGGCTGGTAAATAACCCGGAGAATGGGGAAATCAGGATATTTTCGCGTTGAGAAACTGTTGCGAGAAATAACTGTTTCGTGTGCCACGGCTCTGTGAGCCGTGCTGCGTTGGAATAAGAATGTCTTGCTATAAAATCAAGTTTAATTTTCAGTTCGCACGGCTCACAGAGCCGTGGCACCCAACAGGAAATCATAAAACAAAGCGCAACAGTAAAACTGACAACAACTTAAGAAATTCACCAGTACAGCCTACTTGCCTGCATCAATAATTCTATTCTCCAACCCAGACAATTCGATCCTCGTCGGGAAGGTAGACCTGAAAAGCATTAAGATAAACATTGACTTCACCAGCATAATCCAATGTGAATATTTCCTTGTTGATCTTTTGATTAATGCTTAATGATTCCGGTTCTACCTGATACTTCACATTGAAGTTGTCTTTAAACCGTTCTCCCTTTTCTTTAGGCTGGAATGCAATAATATCTATCGGAAAACAAACAGGCTCTTGGCCATCTTCGCCGGTAATTTCCAGAAGATTTTTTACGAGCATAACGCTCCCAAGATTTCCGTCTGAACTAAACACTTCGTGTTTTATCGGAAGATATCCTTTATCTACTGCAAGGTATACGTGAGAGACTGAACCAACCGGTCGCCGAATAATCACTCGAGCACATTTAATCTGCTTACCTCCAATTTCTATTGGTAAGATTTTCACTTCCGGATCTGCAAGTTCGCGCATCCGTTTCCATGTTGAATCATCGTGAAGACTTTGCCATGTAAGTGGCTCTTTTCTTGTCTGACACCATTTGAACGTATATTCAAGCGGTGTCCAGCAGGGACCACATTTTCCTGGTTCGCTCCAAGGTTCATGAGTGCAACTCATAACCATCGAACCGATACTTTTATTCTGATAGATGCTGCCGTTAAATGCCATTATGTTATATCGGACGAAGGCTTTACCATTACTGCCACGTACAGGAAAGTCATAATCACACCTTGTCATTATTCCACTGGAACGAAATCTGACCGGGTGATAGTAGGCGGCATACTTAAAGGTGTAATCGAGTGTTTTGAGCCGCGTCAAATGGTTTTGGCATTTCGTAAGAGCTTCTTGCGATGTCTGAGCAGACAAGGGGATAGCCAAAAAAGCCAAGAATATGAAAACACAAATAACATTTACCACTATTTTCATTTTTTGAATTCCACAGGTATAAAAGAATAATTTGAAGACAGCAAGAAGGCAGTGATTCACTGCTTTATACTGTATCAATAAAAGTGGTACCTGCACAGATTTCTTTTATGCTGCCCCCATCACCAATTTGAAAAGACAACATACGCTGCTCCCGTTTACTTTCTGGGATTACGTTTTCTTTTGTTCTTGGAAGTTCTCTTTTTTGAACTTGGCGATTCTTGAGCGTCTGATCCCGGTCTTTTTTTGACGGCTCGCTTGGGGCTTTTGCTTTTTTCCGGGGTAGCTTTGTAAACTTTTTCCAGAGTGAAGTTGAGGACACGTCTGCCCAAATCGACGCTGGCGACTTTGATGCGGACTTGTGATCCTAGTTGCAAACGGATGCCGGTTCGTTTGCCGGTCAGGCAGTGTGTTTCTCGTTCGAAATCGAACTTATCGATTTTTTCCAGCGAGCTGATATGCGTAATCCCCTCGGCTGGAACCTGCTTGAGTTGACAGAAAATCCCGAATCGTTCAACGCCAGTGATGATACCATCGAATTCTTCGCCGATGCGTTGCTCCATATATTCGAGCAATTTCAGTTTGGTCAGGTCGCGTTCGGCTCGTTCAGCGCGACGGGAAGTGTCGTTGCAGTGCGTGGCGATTTGCAGGATTTTCTCGATACTTTCACCCTGATATTGATCGCCTCGAATTAGTAGACGATCAACAATGCGGTGGACCGTTAAATCGGGATATCGACGTATCGGACTGGTAAAGTGACAATAATCTTCGACTGCGAGCGCATAATGCCCTTCTACTTCGGGGGTATATTCTGCCTGCTTGAGGCTGCGTAACAAGGCGTAATGCACGGCTCGTTCGAGAGGGGTTCCTGCAGTTTGATCCAGAATTTTCTGAAATTCGAACCGACTGGGGTGCTTCGATAGCTCCAGCCCGAGTGATTCGACAAACTCTCCGAACAGTTTCGCTTTATCAGTCGCGGGGGCAGCATGAACCCGGCGTAAGAAGTGAACGCCTCGCGAAGTCAACTCCCGCGCCACCGCGATATTCGCAGCCAGCATGAACTCTTCGATAATCTGATGCGATTCATCGTTTTCAGTAATGTAAGCTCCCGATACTTTCCCCTGCTTATTGAACTTCAAGCGAGTCTCGGGCATATTCAATTCTAGCGCCCCTGCACTGAAGCGGCGACCGCGAAGTTTTTTTGCCAGTTTTTGTATATCAAGCAGTAACTGGTAAACTTTATCGTCCAGATCTCCCTTCTGCTTTTCAGGTGCCTCCAGAAAGTCCATCACCTGCTTATAATGGAAACGCTGCTTCACCTTGATGACCGAATTACTGAATCGGGTATCAACAGGAATTCCTTCTTTGTTGAACTCGATGAAAACCGATTTCACGAATCGTATACGATCCTGCTGTAAACTGGCCAACCCGTTGGAAAGAACTTCGGGGAGCATCGGGATAACTTTTGTCGGCAGATAAACGCTGGTCCCTCGCTTGAGTGCTTCTTCATCGAGTGGCGTATTAGGCTGCACAAAGTGAGAGACATCTGCAATATGAACGCCCAGATGCCAATGCCCGTTATCGGTTTGAACCAGCGAAATCGCATCATCAAAATCGCGAGCCTCTTTCGGGTCGATCGTGATGATGGTATCGAGAGTAAGATCGAGACGGCCTTGAAAATCGGTTTCGTCAAAATCGGCTGCCTGCTGACTGGCTTGTTCAATTGAAGCTGGCGAGAAGTCGGTAGGGAGTCCAAATTCGTGAATGATTGTCAGCGTATCGACGCCGGTTGCTCCGCGTGGTCCGAGGACTTCTACCAGCACTGCCTCGCCAACAGAAGTATGTTTGGGAAATTTTACCATTTCGACAAGGACCATGTCGTCCTCTTCGATTTGATCGGTCTGCACATCGCCCAGCCAAACGGCTTCTTCGAAATCGTTGCCATCAATAAAGACGTAGCCCTGGCCCTGCTCTTCAAAGTAACTGCCGACAAAACGAGTGGTCGATCGGCTTACAACTTCAATAACTCGCCCACACCGCTGTCCGCCCGATTTGGTACGACTCAACAGATGAACAAGAACTTCATCACCAGATTGTGCATCGCCCAGATCATTCCTTTGAACAAAGACATCGTTATCGCGACTGGTCGTTTTTGAATCGAGTAATGTGACATAGCCATTGCCGCTGGAAACACGTCGCAAAATTCCCCGCAGAGAACTGCGAGACTTCTCGGCAGACCTGACCTCAATGCGATTGAACTTGCCTCGCTTCAGTTTTCTTTCATCCACTAACTGTTCAAGAACAGTTTCAAATTCTGAAAACTTTTTCTTGGGCAAATTCAAAACCCCGGCTAAGGCCCGGGCTTTGACTGGTTTGTAGCCTTTTTGCGAAACGGCTTTGAGAATCTGATCTCGCAAATCGGACTTCTTGTGCTTAACTATCTGTAAGACTCCTTAAATTAATGTAATTGGACACTTCTGTATGCTATTTCACAGACTTGAAAAATATATCGCTATTGTGTTAATAAATGATTCTACCTTACCATTCTGGTCTGCAATAGTAGCGATTTGGGCAGAATATCCATACTGATTGCTTACCCTGATCACTAGAAAAAGAAAAAAGTCAATGGAAAGTGGTAAGAAAAACCGCCCCGTTGTTGTAAAAATTCTAAATGAACTCAAACCCGCCTCTATTTTAGATGCCCCTTCGGGAAACGGTTGGCTGAAAAAGGATCTCGACTATCAACCCGAATTTGCAGGACTCGATTTGTTTGAGGAAAAACCGGAAGGCTATGAAGAATTTGCCACGGCTGATCTCGACTATGGCTTGCCCGACAGCCTTGGGAAGTATGAAGCGTTCGTGACTTGCGAAGGACTCGAACATGTTGGCAATCCGTTGCTGCTGATTGAACACGTCAGCCGTCACCTTGTTGAAGGCGGGCTGATTATTATCACGACCCCCAACACCTGGTACCCGGCTGCTCGACTGAAATTCATGCTCCGTGGTTTTTTCCCCAGCTTTCCCTGCATCGTCGGAAAAATCGAACGGGGAACTCACATGCACATTATGCCGTGGTCTTTTCCGCATCTATTTTTATACTTGAAGCTGGCTGGTTACAGCGATGTGCAACTTCATGAAGTTCAGGAAAAGAAACCAAGACGCTTCTATGAAAGACTGCTCAGCTTACCTCAGAAAATATATTGTCGAAAAAAAATGAAAAAAGCGACCACTGACGAAGAACGGCAGTTCTGGGAAACGGCAGGATCGGCACAATCAATCTACGGTCGCCATTTGGTTGTTACCGCAAGAAATTGCAAAACGGCTGCTTCTGAACAGGTAAACGCTGCGTAATAAAATGGTCCGCAATAGCAGTGTAGGGTGTGCTGTGCACACCAATTATACCTCTCCATGAATTTATCATTGCCATTATGCAGATATCACCCCAACGAATGTGGTACGCACAGCGTACCCTGCGCGACTGGAAAGCCTACTTCTTATTACATTGCATTTTGCGAAACTGCTTCCAACTGAGCAATTTAATATTGTTGCTCTTCAAAAAAGCGGCTGTTTCTGCGGAACTGAAAATGATTCGGTCACCGTTTCGACGTGCTGCACTGTTGGTGATCGCTCGCAGTTCTTCGTTATCGTAACCGCAATGAATAATCAACTCATTCACGCCCGGTCCCATGTCCCGCAACGCGTTCATGTAATTCATCTTGCGTTGCTCGTGCGTTTTCCCGCCGTAGAATTGTAGGACTGAATCGATAAGAGGCAAGTTTTTTTTCTTCAGTAACTCAACCAATTCATCCGTTCCCGCTGCTAAACCGGGGTATTCTTTACCAATTGCGGCTGGGATATTCTTCAAGAACAGAACGGGCAGATCGTATTCCAAGCCCAGCTTTACATAAACTTTCACCAAATCGGGACGGCTGAATAACGACCCCATGTGCGTATCGAGATGACTGAGCGGAACGCCAAACTTTTTGGCGCGATCGATTTGTGCCCGCAGTTCGATTTCAACTTCTTCGGCTTTGACATTCTCAGCGACAAGACGAGAGTTATCCCAAAGGTAGCCATCTTCATCGACCAGACTGGGGACTTTATCTTTGGAGGTGACTGGGCCCCAGCGGTAAAAATTCCATTCAGATGTGAGTGTTAAATGAATGCCGTAATCGTGTTGCGGATTCTCTTTAGCGTACTTGGCAAACTCTGTAAACCAGGCACAGGGAACCATAATACTGGCAGAAGTAACAACTCCCGACTCCAGCCCGGCAATTGTCGCCATGTTCACCGAATGAGACATGCCTGCATCATCTGCATGAATGATGACATATCGCGGTTGAGGTTCGGTCTTTTTTTCTTTTTTGGGAGAATTTTCCGCTTGAACCTGACCATTCTGCATTCCCAGAGCCATCATTGCGGCAATGGTTAAAGAACAAATCACATTTAGATTGATACGCATAGAACTCATTTCATTTTGTCGGCAAAGAGTGAACGGACCAGCAATACATTTGCATCAGCTTATCATGCAAACCGGGGCATCACAATCGGCCAATTCTCTATTTTCAAATTGAGATAAAAACAAGCAAACAGTTCAGTCACATTCGTATCCTGATCATAACCCCAACGGCCCCTTACAGGTCTCCACAGAAGTTATCGAAAATCTACAGACTTTCCCACACGTTCAAAACAGGCTGTTTGAATGCCGTTCCATCATCTACAATAGGAGATC
>JAJRTM010000110.1 GCA_024278285.1 Planctomycetota bacterium | reverse complement strand
AATTACGAGAGCAACTTCACACGCTTTACGGTAAGTTCGAAAGTTTACTGGCTGATAATCAACAACTCGAATCGAAGCTGGAGCCCGTAACGCAAACTGGTCAGCTTAAAACGAATGTGAAGAACTGAGTTTCTTTTTGAGTAACTCGATGGGTGCCTGGGGACAAATTGTCGGAAACAGTGTGAACAATTGAGGATACGGCTGGTGACAATTTGCCCCCAGATGCAATGAAGCCTCCTGTTCTGGGGCCGTCAGGCACAAGGTGGAACCCACATGGCGCATTCGTCTTGTTGCTGCGCAACCCAACCACTAAAAGCGGATGGGCTACCCGCTCAATGGGATATTGCGGGCAAAGCGGAGTCGCTCAGTTTTTATTCTCACGCGAATCCTGCTCGCATTCTGGGATTTTTCTGGTATTGTGACTCATTGCTGTTTGAACCGTGCCTGACATGCGATCTCTTTGATGAATAAAGAGACGCTCCGGGCAACATTTTCCTAACGCCTAACGCCCAATACCTGACGCCTACCTATATGTCTGTACCTAAAGTTGTTATTGTCGGACGCCCGAATGTCGGGAAAAGTTCTATTTTTAACTGGCTCGCCGGGAAGTTAATTTCTGTCGTTGACCCCACAGCCGGCGTGACGCGGGATCGCGTTGTGCAATTGATTCAATACCAGGATCGATATTTCGAGCTGGTCGATACCGGCGGCATCGGCATCGTCGATAGCGACAACTTGACCGACGATGTCGAGCATCAAATTGAAATCGCGCTCGAAGAAGCAACCATCATTATTTTTGTGACCGATGTGCAAACCGGGGTCACGCCACTTGATCAGGAAGTGGCAGAGATGCTGCGCAAAATTGATCGCCCTAAACTGTTGGTTGTTAATAAATGTGAATCGGAACGAACCGATCTGGAACTCCCTAACTTTTTTGGGCTGGCTGATGCAGAAATATTACAGACCAGCGTGAAAGCGAATCGCCATCGTAAGGAGTTAATGCAGAAACTTGTTGAGCTACTCCCTCCGGCTGATGATGACGAACTTGCCGACGGCGAAGATCTGGCAGCCGATCCTGAAATGAAGCTCGCGATTGTCGGTCGCCGAAATGTAGGGAAAAGTACCTTCATCAATTCGCTGGTAGAAACAGATCGCATGATCGTCAGCGAGATTGCAGGAACAACGCGAGACAGTGTCGATGTCCGTTTTGAACTCGATGAAAAACCTTTCATCGCGATTGATACCCCAGGGGTTCGCAAGAAAAAATCATTAGCGAACGATGTCGAGTTTTATGGATTGGTCCGTGCCCAGAAAAGTATCCGACGGGCCGATGTGGTCTTCATGCTGTTTGATGCCACAAAAACCATTTCAAAAGTCGATAAACAACTGATCGAAGAAATTGAACATCATTACAAACCATGTATTTTCGTTGTCAATAAATGGGATCTGGGGCTTGATGGAGAAATGACTTCCGAGCGCTGGGCAGAATATCTGATAAAAACATTCGCCTCGATGAGACACGTCCCGATCGCCTTCATCACGGCTTCAGAAGGGAAGAACATCCGCCAACTGCTCAACCTGGCTCAAACAATTTTTAAGCAATCGCGAATGCGAGTTTCAACCGGTAAGTTAAATCGCATCGTTGCAGATGCCGTGGAACGAAATCCACCACCGATGAGCCGCAATAAACGCCCCAAAATTTACTACGCAACACAAGTTGGCACCGAGCCACCCACAATCGTCGTCAAATGTAATCGGCCAATTCTGTTCACTCCCAGCTGGAAACGATATTTCACCGGTTACCTGCGTGAAGAGCTTCCGTTTAACGAAGTCCCCATGAAATTCTACTTCCGCCCCCGGCATGGCGAAGACGATGAGAAAAGAGCTGTCGATTCGTAACTATTTAGTGATACTTGGCTTTTGCGGGAATTCAAGTTGTCCGTAGGGTCCGCTATTGCGGACCACCGCAGAAATAGAGGGATCCACCTTCCATCGTGGTCCGCGGGTAGCAGACCCTACACCCCAGCTGAATAGTTACGTCGATTCTTCAATTCATCACTCCACCATTTCTTCGTTAACAGGACGGTTCGGCGAAACGATTTCTCTGGTCGCTTTGAACATCGCAGGGATGTTAATAATAATCGCGAAGGTTGCTGCGATGAGTAGCAAGGGCAAAATTGTATCGTTGGTATGCCCGCTCGAATCAATCTCATTCAATGTTGCAATCGGGTTGGTAATATACAAAATATGATAACCGTCCCGGTAGTAATCGTAGTGCCCCATCATGAACAGAATGATGTAAGGAATGATCATCGCAAAAGCAAACAGCACGACCAGCATCGTTCTGACATGAGCAGGTCGCAGATCCTGAGATTTCCCCAACAGCCAACGTCCTGCCGCACATCCAATTCCGTAATAAAACAGCACATAAGCAATAATTGCTAAAAGGGTCAGCAGTCCCTCTCGTGGTCCTCCACTGACTATCGGCGAGTAAACCGCGACAAGAAAGCCGAGTAATGTCATGTTGATCAACAACAGCAGATATCCGCGAGTTCCGCCTGGCATAAAAGGAACCGAAATCAGCCTTGTTAAAAAGTTTTTTGATAAATCTCGTCGAATTCTTCGTGAAAGATAATCGCGTTCCATTGAAATAAAGAAACCGAAAAGAGCCCAATGAGCCAGCGAGAAAAACGCCATTCCCCAAAACAGATCTTCGCTAATGCTGCCGTTCAGTAAATAGCTGACCGCTACAATAAGCCATAGCAAGACAAACTGAATGACTGCAATGAACCGCACTCCGCTCGATTTATTCCCCGCATCAAACATCAACTGGGCCACCGTAATCTGGTTAAACAGAAAGAAGTACGAAATCCCAATCGCCCAGCTAATTGCCAATCCCCAGTAGAAATTAGTCGTGAGGGCCTCATCCATAATTGCGTAGGAAAACATAAGGGTTACTATAATTGCCCACATCAATCCCCCGAAAATAAACAGCGTTGCCAGCGATTGAAACTGCTTATTTCTTGCGACCGTACTAAGCATGAGTGTGAACATTGAAAGCAAAATCGAAAAGCCGAGTAGCGAAGTCATTAAAATGATTGTGCGAAACAGATCAAACCCTTGCAGCAGCGATGTGAACGCAATAAAGGGAGAAATCGCGCAGTAGAATACAAGCACCTGCACAACAGCAATCAGCAGTTTTCCCCAGACTATTTGCCGAGGTGAAAGAGACGTAATGCTCAATAACTCGTAGGTTTCGGAATCCTGTTCGCTCAACAGGCTGCGAAATGAGTTGAACGGAACGATGATTACGACCGCGACACTCAGCACACCGAAGAACCACTGAAAGAAAATTGTACTCGGTCTGCCGAATTCAATTTGCGATCCGAACAGAATAATGCCGATCATGCAAATCAGCCAACTCGAAATCAACAGCAGCATGAACGTCCCGACAAATTGCCTGCTCTTCAAAGCCTGCCGAGTCTCTTTAACCAGAATCGGATTCATCCAGTCGCTGAATTTATCAAGACGATCAGCCGGTAGTTCGATGGTACTCATGGTTTATTATTTCTGTGATCTGGTAGAGTGCGTTGCAACGCACCAATTGCTTACATTTTAATCATACTCAAAGGTGAGTCACGACGCACCCTACGAGAGTTTGAAGTTCATATTTCACCTTACAGAAGCTCAACAATGTCGCCGCAACATATAGATGCCCCCTTGTTTTCAGGCGATAATCGTGTGTTGACTGCAAATCGATAATAGTGATTAAAATGCTCCCTCGCAGTACCATCAGGCAGTGATTCTTTCCGCAACCGGGCAAACTCTTTTTGAAACCCGGGCCTAGCTTCTCCTGTCACAGAATTGCGGGAAGGAACGACACACCGCTGGCAAGGGTTGACGCCAACCAGTTCAACATCGCCAATGCGAAACCGCCGAGGAGAACCGGGTGGCCCAAACAAACGATCTTCCCAGAACGGCTCAGTCGTTTCAAGAATGATGTTCGCACGAAATCGCTTCTTTAATTCCGGCACCGTTAGCCCTGGAAACCACTGCGTCATTATTTCAAGTGAAGCAGAACCAATCAACGTCGGACCGGAGGAATCGAGATCATCCGGAAACCCCTGCTTTGTATCCTGCTGAATAAATACGGGATATCCAAAATGTTTCGATAAGCTCTGTTCAAGATTTTCTTTTTCTGCAGGAAGTTCAAATTGTTGCCGGTGAGGCTCGTTTGAAGATTCAACCTTTCCATCTCGAAAAGCGATTTCGATCGTGTTGAAACTCGCATCGAATCTGCTGCTTATACTGTGAATTAAAGGAGTTCTTTTCCCATTGATAAATTTCCCCTGCTCATCGACCATTGACCAGCGACGATCTCCTTGCAATGCACCGCAGGAAAGAATGTTTGCCCTTCGCAACGAATGCGGATCCAACGATTTCATCGGATAGATATCGATAGACTGAATCTTTGCCGGGCTGTTCACGGGCAATACCTCTGCTCCATTAACTCATCCATTGTTCAAGCACGCGGCTGTAAGCACCGAAGATGCCTTCGTTGAACAGAACGCATTGCACCAGAAAGGGATCACTTTGTTCGTTTAAGAATTGACGAATTTCCGAAAGAGCGACTTCGCTCGCCAGATCCAGTGGGTAACCATACACGCCTGTAGAAATCGCAGGGAACGCGACGCTTTGGCACCGATATTCTACCGCAAGTTCCAGAGAATTGCGATAAGCAGCTCGCAAATAAACGTCTTCGTCCTCCCGTCCCCCGCGCCAGACCGGGCCAACGGTATGGATGATGTACTTCGCTTTTAACCGACCCGCTTCGGTAATGACAGCTTCTCCAGTCGGACAGCCTTCGGGATATTTCTGACGAGTCTGCTGCATAATCGATGGCCCAGCCGCCCGATGAATCGCTCCATCGACACCGCCGCCGCCAGCCAGTTGACTGTTCGCCGCATTCACAATCGCATCGGTCTTTTCATCCGTGATATCGCCAATGACCAGTTCCAGCACCGAATTCTCGATCATAATTCGCAAGGAAACCTCCCTTTCACACAAAACAAACCCGAAGCATAACACTCCAGGTTTGTCTTGAATTCTTAACGCCTAACGCCTACTACCTAACGCCTACTGTTCCAACTTCCGTTCGCGAATCCAGTCGGTATGAAAGGTTTCGCCGCGTGGCTTGTCGGTCCGCTCGTAGGTGTGTGCGCCGAAGTAATCTCGCTGAGCTTGCAGCAAGTTTGCGGGCAGTCGGTCTTGCCGGTAGCCATCATAATAAGTAAGGGCGGCTCCGAAACCAGGTGCAGGCAAACCGAGCGTTGCTGCGGTGGCTACAATTCTTCGCCAGCTTGGTTGTGCCTTGTTGATCGCTTCGGTAAAGAAATCATCCAACAACAGGTTTTCAAGTTCCGGCTGTTTATCGAACGCATCCTTAATATCTTCCAGGAAAGTCGATCTAATAATGCAGCCGCCTCGCCACAGCAACGCAATATTGCCATTATTGAGTTTCCAGCCAAACTCTTTCGCAGCCGCATCGAGTTGCACATAACCTTGTGCATAACTGACGAGCTTGGAAGCATACAGCGCCCATTTGACATCATCAATGAATTGCTGTTTGTCGCCTTCGAACTTCACTTCCGGTCCGGTCAACACTTGCGAAGCGCGCACCCTCGCATCTTTTTGTCCCGAAAGACAACGAGCATAAACCGCTTCAGTAATTAATGTAGTCGGCACACCCAAATCGAGAGCATGCTGCGACATCCACTTGCCCGTCCCCTTTTGCTTGGCGGTATCGAGAATTTTATCAACCAGATCATCACCCGTTTCAGGATCTTTGACGGTAAAGATATCTCGCGTGATTTCAATCAGATAACTTTCCAGTTCTTCCTGATTCCATTTCTCGAAGACTTTATATAACTCATGATTCGATAAACCGACCGCATGTTTGAGAAGATAATACGCCTCACAAATAAGCTGCATATCCCCATATTCGATGCCGTTGTGTACCATCTTCACATAATGACCGGCTCCCGCTTCTCCCACCCATTCACAACAGGGGATGTCGTTATTCGGACCGACTTTGGCAGAAATTGTTTGGAAGAGTTCTTTCACAAAAGGCCATGCCTGTTCGTCTCCGCCGGGCATAATACTCGGTCCCTTCAGAGCCCCTTCTTCGCCGCCGGAAACGCCGGTGCCGAGGAATCGAAAACCTTCCGCCTTCAATGCTTCGTAACGACGGTTCGTATCGGAATATTCCGAATTCCCGCCATCAATAATAATATCCCCTTTATCGAGAAGCGGTTTGAGTTGATCGATCACCGCATCGACCGGCCCGCCCGCCTTCACCATAATCATCACCCGGCGAGGCGTTTTCAAATTCTTGACCAGCTCTTCTAATTCATGATAACCATCAATCCGATCCGCAGTCCCCGCATGCACCGTCTCTTCATCACGATTGGGCAACTCATTCACAAAATTATCCGTGGTGCTGGTCGTTCGGTTATAAACCGCCACCGAAAAACCATGATTCGCCATATT
>JAJRTM010000109.1 GCA_024278285.1 Planctomycetota bacterium | reverse complement strand
TTAAAACCTGGGGCTATTTGCCAATGTCCCTCCGGGACAAGACTTATGTATAAACAACAGGTGCAAGCACGCCATTCTACGATTAAAGAGACGGCAGTTATTGTTTTGTCAGTATTAAAGTTTCTTGCCTGCTCCAATCGGTTTTCCCTGATTTTCCTGCATTTGCTTCAATAATGTTTTCAGTTTTTTGACGGTTTCTGGATGTTTATCAGCAACATTGTGTTGTTCAGCGGGGTCGGTTTCCAGGTTGAATAACGCGAATCCCTTCGGGCTGTCTCCTGTTTGTAAGCCGGGGTATTCGCTGGGGCGAGCTTGTTCAAAAGGAGCAAGTAAGGTCACGCCATCGGGGGCGCGGGGATCGATCCAGTCTTCCGACATCATTCGATCATTTGGCACCTTGCGATGTAATTTCCATTTCTCCAGACGGACGGTATTTACCTTTCCTTGAAAACTGAACAGCGGCCTGTCTCGTGATTTTTCCTGCGAGATCATCACTGGCAGCAGGTTGACGCCATCAATCACCCTGCCTTGTGGTAAGGAAACTTTTGCGGCGGAAAGGGCGGTTGTGAACAGGTCCATGATGATCGCTGGTTGATCGATTGTCTGATTCGCAGGGATCGTTTCGGGCCACCAGGCAATCATCGGGACTCGCAAACCGCCTTCCCACCATTTCGATTTCATTCCACGCAAACCGCCGGTACTTCCACCAAACCAGGGGCCGTTATCGCTGGTAAACAGGACAAGCGTTTTCTTTTCCAGGTTAAGTTCACGTAACCGTTTCAAAACCCGCCCGATGTTCCAATCAAGTTCTGCCAGCACATCACCATACAAACCAGATGATTCGCGACCGTTGACCTTGCCGTAAAATTCTTCGGAACAGGCGAGCGGTTTGTGAGGCATCGCATGAGGCAGATACAGAAAGAACGGTTCATTTTTATTCTGTTCGATAAACTGCAATGCACGGTCGGTGTAACGTTTGGTAATGGTCGCCTGCACGACCGGGTATTCGATAATTTTTTCATTCTTCCACAATTCAACCGGGTGCATATCGTTGCTGTAGAGGATGCCCATGTATTCATCGAAGCCATTGCGTGTCGGATAATAGCGAGGGTAATGCCCCAAATGCCATTTCCCGATGCAGATTGTGCGATAACCAGCCTGTTGAAATTGTTCGCCAAGCGTGACTTCTTCGGAGGGGATCCCCAATTTATCACTGGGCGGCGGGACTTTGCGGTCCCTGACCTGGAAATCGTCTTTGGGGAGAGGATTTCCGAGCATCATATTGTTACGAAACGGATATCGCCCCGTCATTAAAGAAGCACGCGAGGGAGCACAGTAGGCACAGGAACTGTAAAACTGAGTAAACCGTGCCCCTTGCGCAGCCATTTCATCTAAGTGAGGCGTTTTGAATTGGGGATGTCCATAACAACTTAAATCGCCGTTGCCCAAATCGTCGGCGTAGATGATGATCACATTCGTTTTTTCAGCCGCATTGGTCGCGGTGCTGAATGGCGAGAATAGGAACAATAGAAGCAGGCAGGAGAGATAAAACCGTTTCATTGAATTTCCTTAATCACGATTCAGGCTCGATAAAGAAGACTAAAGGGAGTCTCTTTTTATTCAAAAATTTCCTACTGGGCGGAGGGTAGACATTCTTGTCTGCCTACAACAAAGCATGCTCTTGCGAGACAGACAGGAATGTCTGTGCTCCTTTTAAATAAATAGAGGCTCCCAAAAAAGCGAAACCGCACGGCTCACAGAGCCGTGGCACACGTTAATCAATCAACTTTCCACCAGCCGTCAATTTTCGTTGTCATGCTTTTGACGATTTCTGGATGTGATTTCGCCAGGTTCTTTTTTTCGTACGGGTCTTTAATCAGATTGAAAAGTTCAACGGTTCCTTTCGGGACACGAGCCGCGTGGGGAAGTATTAATTTCCATTCATTTTCAATTGCCCAGCGATACATTAAAGAGGCGACCGGATCGGTCATATCCTGGATATCATGTTCCAAGATTTCGCCGAAGATGATTTTTCGATGATCAACCGCGACACTGTCGAGCAGATTAATCCCCTGCATTTGACATGTTATTTCGTCCTCTAACCCGACTGCACTGAGAACAGTTGGCACCAGATCAATCGAACTGGCCAGATGAATTCGATCTATCTGCGGTTTCACTTTTCCTGTCCAGCGGACCATAATCGGGGTGCGCACCCCGCCATCGTACTGAGAGCGTTTTGAACGCGGGGCGTAATGACCGTTTTTCTTATTATTGATCCAGCCATTATCACACACATAAAGGAAAATCGTCTCTTTGCCGAGACCTTTGTTATCGATAAAGTCGATCAATTCGCCACACGTTTCGTCGAACCATTCGCACATTGCCCAATATTTGGCAATCGGCAGATACGGCGTTTTATCGCGGTACTTTTTCAAAATTCGCTCTGGCGGATTGTGTGGTGAGTGTGGCAAAAACGGTGCATAATAAACGAAGAACGGCTTCTTTTCATCGACCGCCATATCGATAAAATCAGTGACCGGTTTAATCCCCTGCCGACCGATCTTCAAGCCGTTATCGCCATGCCGGCCCCCTTTGGTGCGGTCGCCGTGGGTCATGCCGTGGGTGAAACCACCGCGAGTGTAATGGCCTTCCCACCACTTTCCGGATTGATGGCTGATGTAGTTTTTCTTTTTGAGAATCTCAGCCAGTTTGGGATCATCATCAATATGTTCCAGATATTTGTTTCGGATATCGAGATATTCTTTGGTTGCCCGTTGTTTTGGCTTCGACAATTTTGCCAACGCAGCCGGCGGGGGCGGATCGTTCCCGACAACCCCATGCTGATGCGGATACAGGCCGGTAATCAT
>JAJRTM010000108.1 GCA_024278285.1 Planctomycetota bacterium | reverse complement strand
GATTTAAGCCTGGCTATCCGTAGTTCTGCAACCGCAGAAGATTTGCCGACCGCGAGCTTTGCAGGTCAGCAAGATACTTATCTGAACATCAAGGGCGAAGCGGAATTCCTTGACGCCTGCAAGCGGTGCTTTGCCAGTCTGTATACTGACCGCGCGATTCATTACCGGGTTGATCAGGGGTTTGACCACTTTGCAGTTGGATTGTCGGTCGGCGTGATGAAAATGATTCGTTCCGATCTGGCATCTTCTGGAGTCATGTTTTCTCTGGATACCGAAACCGGATTTCAAGATGTGGTGTTTATTACGGGAGCCTACGGCCTGGGTGAAAATGTGGTCCAGGGAGCCGTTGATCCCGATGAGTTTTATGTGCATAAACCGACGTTCGAAAAAGGATACCGGACCGTATTGCGTCGGACGCTGGGTAACAAAAAGATAAAAATGATTTACTCCGGCGGTCGAACACGCGAGCCAATTCGCAACGTGCCAACTTCTCCCGAAGAACGTTCTCGATTTTGTATCAATGATGAAGATGTTTTGAAGTTGGCAGATGCGGCAATTAAAATTGAAAAGCACTACAGCCAGAAGGCTGGTCAGCACAGACCAATGGATATGGAATGGGCTAAGGATGGGCTCGATGGCGAACTCTATCTGGTTCAGGCACGCCCGGAAACCGTTGCTTCGCAAAAAACAGGGGCTGTGCTAAAAGAGTATCGGTTAACAGGAAAGCCAGAGACGATTCTGGTCAAAGGGCGTTCTGTGGGAACAAGAATCGCTTCAGGACCAGCCAGAGTCGTTGTTCGAGCTGAAGAGCTATCCGAATTTAAAGAGGGAGAAGTTCTTGTTTCGGATACGACAACTCCCGATTGGGAACCCGTGATGAAAATAGCCGCTGCAATCGTGACAAACCGCGGTGGTCGAACCTGTCACGCAGCGATCATTTCTCGCGAATTAGGTAAGCCTGCGGTTGTGGGGGCGGAAAATGCAACCTCTGCAATAAAGACCGGCGATCTGGTGACGGTTTCGTGCGCGGAAGGAGATATTGGTCGGGTGTATGCTGGCGAAATATTGTATGATGTGATCAAGACCGATCTAAAAGGGATGTCTCGTCCTGTTACCAAAATCATGATCAATTTGGGGAATCCAGAACTTGCATTCAAAACCAGATTTCTCCCTAACGATGGCGTCGGTCTGGCTCGAATGGAATTCATTATCAACGAATATATCAAGGTGCACCCGATGGCATTGTTGCATCCTGAGAAAATTGAAGATGAGCATGAGCGAGCAGAGGTGTTAAAACTGACTCGACATTTCGAAAGTCCGGCAGAGTTTTTCATTCAGCGACTTTCTGAAGGGGTTGGAACGATTGCTGCTGCGTTTTATCCCAAACCAGTCGTTGTGAGAATGTCGGATTTCAAAACGAACGAGTACGCATCGCTGCTGGGAGGCCAATCGTTTGAACCGAAAGAAGATAATCCGATGATTGGGTTCCGGGGAGCTTCCCGTTATACCCACCCTGCTTATGCAGAGGGATTTAAGCTTGAATGTGCAGCGATGAAGCGCGTTCGCGATGAGATGGGTTTGACGAACGTTAAATTGATGATTCCATTTTGCAGGCGCATCGAGGAAGGACAGAAGGTGCTCGACCTGATGGCAAAGCAGGGATTGAGACGCGGTAAGAATGGCCTTGAGATTTACGTGATGTGTGAAATCCCCAATAATGTCATACTGATCGATGAGTTCGCAAAATTGTTTGATGGATTCTCCATTGGTTCGAATGATCTGACACAGTTAACATTGGGAGTTGATCGCGATTCCAGTATTGTTGCTTTCGATTTTGATGAACGAGATCCGGGGGTTAAACAGATGATTCGTCTGGCGGTAGAAGGGGCAAAGCGGAACGGAAGTCATTCGGGGATATGCGGTCAAGCCCCTTCTGATTATCCCGAAATGGCTGAGTTTCTGGTTGAGCTTGGAATTGATTCGATCAGCCTGATTCCAGATACCGTTATCAAAACGACCAAACATGTTTTAGCCGTTGAAAAACGGATTGGACGGACAACCTGATGGAGAGTTCAGAATTTCAGGAATTACTCGCAGAGCATTTCTTTACGGATGATTTGTCACAGTCGCTGCTGGATGCGTTAGCGACAATTGGCAGAAAGTTTGAGATGACAGCAGGTTCTATCTTGTTTGAAGAAGGGACCAGACATCGTGATGTTTATTTGATTTGCCAGGGAACGGTTCGGTTAGAAATGAGCGTTCCGGGACGAGGTGATATTTCCATTCTTACCATTGGCGCGGGGGAATTGCTGGGATTCTCGCCTCTGTTTGACGATCAAGTCATGACGGCTCGAGCGGTTGCATTAGATGATATCCTGGCGGTTTGTTTTGATGCCAATGAATTGATGCAGTTGTGCGAACAGAACCCGGAACTTGGGTACCGCGTGATGAAAAAAGTGACACGAGCCTACGCCAAACGACTGGTTGCGACGAGGCTGCAACTACTGGATCTTTTTGCAGAATCGACCACTCAACATGAATCGGCTGAATGATGGAAAGCAAAAACAAACGCCTGCTTCCGAAGGAAGGCTTACAGAATTTAATCCTCGCTTTGCAAGCATTGGGTTATGTGGTGATTGGTCCAAAGATAGATCAGGAAGCGATCGTTTATGAAGAAATAAACTCGCTGGAAGATTTGCCTCGCGGTTGGACAGACCTGCAAGCTCCTGGAATGTATCGGTTAAAAAAACGAGACGACGACGCCTATTTTGGGTACGCGGTTGGGCCTCGCTCGTTGAAGCAGTATCTGTATCCCCCCAGGCAACTGGTGGCAACAGCAACGCGAGATGGTCAGCGATGGGAATTTGAAGCGATTAAAAATGTCGATCTGAAATATGCTTTTCTCGGCGTGCGTGCCTGCGAAATAGCTGCGATGAGAGTACAGGATCGAGTCTTTCTGGAAGGTGCCTATGTCGATCCTCTGTATGCGAAACGGCGGGAATCTGCATTTATTGTCGCAGTCAATTGCACGATGGCTGCCTCGACCTGTTTTTGCACTTCCATGCAAACCGGGCCTCGTTGCACCGAAGGTTTTGATCTGGCATTAACAGAATTGGCTGATGCTTTCGTCGTTGAAGCGGGCAGTGGAAAAGGTGAGAAAATATTGCGTGACCTGCCGAGTTCTTCGGTCACTGCAACAGATCTCGATCAAGCACAGAAG
>JAJRTM010000107.1 GCA_024278285.1 Planctomycetota bacterium | reverse complement strand
TGATAATCTCATTCTGGTGCGAGTCGCAATTGATCTTCAATTGAATGATTCTACGGATGAAATTCTGGTGAAACGCCTCTGCAAATTCAGTGAGCATGAAGATAACTCTGTTCGTCATCAATTGTCTTTATCTTTAAGAGGTTTGAAAAACGCAAAACCTCATCTCGATTTACTGGTGGAAATGGTACAGCATGACCCAGCTCAGTTTGTACGCCAGAATGCGCTGATCACGGTAGGGAATTTCGATTCTTCGCATCAGATTATTCACCAATGTCTGTGCGAAGATGTCTCTTGGGAAGTGCGTCTCGAAGCGGTTCGTATTCTAAACAAGCTTGATCAATTCAATCTCCATCAACTTTATTTTGAAGTGCTTGCCTCTGACGACGATTCGGACGTTCGTTTCGAGGTCGCCAGGAAGCTTAACAGTTATTTTGAAGAACACGAAAGCTGGCCCAAAGGAGTTGAACTTCCCAAGATTTCCGTATTAAACAAGGCACTTGCAATTTTACCCGATTCTCCCGCTGTGAAGCATGTGAAAGCCTGGGTGACAATGTGTGCTAAAACAGAATACGACGAATCTGTTCTGGTAGGATTTGGCACCGTTATCACTCAAAAGGAGAACTTGGAAAACGTACCTCATGCCTGGAATTCCGAAGACTCTGTTTCGACACTGATCGAAATGTTAACCGGGGAGCCGCCACAATCAGTCGTTCTTTTGGGAGAATCGGGTTCAGGCAAAACGGCGATCGTTAACGAATTGGCTCATGAACTGGCTCAGGCGGATCCTCCCTGGTGTTTGGTTCAAGTCCCTCCTTCTGGATTTTTGCAAGACACCAGATACCTTGGCGAATGGGAAACACGTTTAACGAATTTAATTAAGGCCTGCTCAGCCCCCAAACGTGTCATCCTTTATGTTCCTTCGATTCACGAACTTAACACGGTGGGAAGATCATCATCTTCCGATAACAATGTCGCCTCGGCTCTTACTCCGTTTCTGGAACGGGGAGAGGTTCGTATTCTGGGTGAAACAACTGAACGACAATTGCAGGAAGATTTTGTAGCAAACCCAACGTTCAAGCGCTTGCTCTCTCCAATGACCTTGTTGCCAGCTGATGATGAAGTGACGCGGGAAATTATCTTCAGTGTTTTGAAAGAAAATGACTTAGAGCCAACCGATACTTTTGTGGACCGTCTGGCTGAACTTTCTGAATTTTCCCAGGCCGACACCGTTAACCCCGGAAAAACCGTCGGCTTACTTCGGCAAGTTTTGCAACAGCATACCGATTTAACAACGTTGCCCAGCGATCACAATATTTTACAGGCGATTGGAAACGCAACGGGAGTTTCAACCGATTTACTGGATGATAAGGTCTCTTTGGATTTGAAAGAGATTCGCAAATTTTTTGAATCAAAAGTAATTGGTCAGCCCGAAGCAGTTAATGCAGCGATTGATCTGGTCACGCTCATCAAAGCACGTCTGACAGACCCGGACAAACCGTTCGGCGTTAACTTATTTGTGGGACCGACTGGTGTTGGGAAAACAGAATTAGCGAAGGCGCTGGCTGAATACTGCTTTGGCGATGTCAATCGACTTTCTCGTTTAGATATGAGTGAATTTGCCGCTTACGATTCGTTTGAACGCCTCAACGGTTCAAACGGTCGTCCGGGAATGCTTACTTCTATTGTTCGCAAACAACCTTTTTCAATTATTCTGCTGGACGAAATCGAGAAGGCGAACATCAATGTCTTCGACTTATGCTTGCAAATATTTGATGCAGGGCGGCTAACAGATGGGCAAGGCAGAACAGCCGATTTTCGTAGGTCGATTATCATTATGACATCGAATGTTGGCGCGAAAATTTCAAAGACATCTTCTGTTGGTTTCGGGCAACCCGCCAGTTCTGTGACTGGCGATAATGATCTGGAAACGCATATTCACAGCGAATTGGGGCATACTTTTCGTCCAGAATTTCTGAATCGAATTGACCGCATCGTTTTATTCCGTCCTCTTTCCGAGAATACCGCTGAAAAAATCGCCCGGCTGGAAGTCGATCGCGTTCTCAAACGCCCTGGCGTTATCGGACGAAAACTGGCTGTCAATATCGACCAGGCTGTTTTTCCCTTGTTGGTACGTGAAGGATATTCCAGGGCTTTTGGGGCGCGTCCGTTAAAACGTGTCATTGAACGACTGGTGCTGTTGCCCGTTGCTCGAAAATTGGCTGCGGGAAAAATCCCAGCCGAATCCGTCATCAATATTTCTGCTGGGAAAAGGCAACTGGTGATTGAAATTACGAAACCGCCTGAAACAGCCCAGCAACCGGATGCCCCGCAGTCTGACGAAGCGATTGCGTTACAGGAAATTATAGATCGTATCGCTGTACTGATTGAAAGTAATACGCATCTCTCTGCAAGAAAATCGATGCTGCTTCGCCGAACGTCCAACCCAGGGTTTTGGGATAACCGAGAGGAAGCAGAACTGGTTTCTGAGGAAATTCGACAGATTGAAGAAACGTTAAAACAATTGGAATGGCTTCAGGAAAGTGCCAGCTATCTGTCTGATGAACAAGTCAGTAAAGAAGAAATTATCCATCTGAATTTGCGCACGAAAATCCTCGAACATCTTGCCAGCAACGAAACGGAAACTGTTCGAAATGACGTTTTTGTTTCCATTAAATTGTTGAGCCAGCGTGGCGAACCTGCTCATGGAATGCTATCGCTTGCCCGGATGTATGAAAAACTGTCACAGCGGTATCATCTTTCTTTTGAGGTGATCGCAGATCAGAAGTTTGAAAAACCTGATGAAGACAGCCTGGTGCTAAAAATCAGCGGGATCGGTGCCTCGCTTTTGCTGCATCAGGAAACAGGAATGCACGAAATTAAACGCAGAGGTTCTCAGACAGATTCTCTCTACAAAGATCGCGAACTGCTGGAAGTGGATGTCATCACCGATCAGTGGGATCGAGAAGGTATTGATGCTGACGATGTCGTTGTTGATATCCAACCGCTCAGTTCGGAAAAGGGACGTTTAATTCCGAAACTGAACTGGGATGTCCGTATGATGCACAACCCGACATTTGTTTCGATCCGTATTCATACCGATGGCGACCGGGCAACAATTCATGAACGTTTTTTACCGTTACTTAAAGCTCGGGTTTGTGCCTGTAAAGAACCACAACGCGAAGACCACACAAAAATTATTCGTACTTACGAACTCGGCCCCTCGGGCGTCATCAAAGATCACCGAACCGGGCAGCGATCCGGGCGTGTTGATCATGTTTTTCAGGGCCATCTCGATAAGTTTGTGGTCATTCCAGAGCCTATACCGAAAGTGAATCAGGAATCTTAGAAACGAAAAAAGGGGCAACTGGTATGAGTTGCCCCTTTTTTTAATTTTATCTCTACTGTTAGTTAAGGGTCTTCTCCCCTTTTTTCCAGTTACAAGGCACGAGCTTATCGGTCTGAAAAGCATCGAGAACACGAAGCACTTCATCGACGTTTCGACCAACACTTAAATCGTGAATGGCTAACCAGCGGACAATTCCTTCTGGATCGATCAGGAATATTCCTCGATAGGCAATTCCCTTTTCCTCCAGCAAAACGCCGTAGTCTTCTGATAGCTTATGATTCGTATCGGCCAGCATCGGGTACTTTAATTCCGCTAAACCGGGATGGCTGTCGCACCATCCCTTGTGGCTGTAAACGCTGTCCGTGCTAGCTGTCATCAAGGCACAATTACGACTTTCAAATTCTCCCAACGCATCGTTAAATGCAGTGATTTCCGTTGGGCAGACGAAAGTGAAATCGAGCGGATAGAAAAACAGGCAAACCCATTTTCCTTTCAACTCTTCCAATTTAATGGTCGTAAACTGATCGTCTGTGTTGTCTTTTGTGCGATCATAAGCTTGAACTTCAAACGCGGGGGCTGGTTTTCCAACTTGTGCTGCCATCTCTGTTCTCCTGTTTTAGTTTGGGTGTTATTAAAGGGAATCTCTATCAATATCTGGTATCAATGCGACTGAATATCACATTCTGTTTTTCAATCCAAGATCTCTCTCGATCAAATCTACTTCAGGAAGTATAGTCCTCTCGAACAGGCATTCAACCCTGTCCGATTCGGTTTTTCTGAAAGATACCGGGCTGGGCCATTCTAATCTCAGGAGTTAAGTTTTCTATGAATGAACAAAAGTCAGAGAAACGGGAGATAACTCTTGCTCTAGGCGGCGGTGGAGCTCGCGGGCTGGCTCATTTGGGAATTATCGAAGTTCTCATTGAGCAAGGCTTTTCCATCCGACGAATCGTCGGCGTGAGCATGGGCAGTTTGGTCGGTGCGATGGTCGCGACCGGTGACGACCCCCAAAAGATACGAGCCAAGGCGTTACGTTATCTACTTTCAGAGCGATTTCGAAAGCATCAACAAACCCTATTCGGTATGGGCAGCGATTCCGCAGAACAGGAAGCGAGTTATTTTTCGTGGTATTACCGCATCGAAGAATTTCTTAAAGCGAATCGACTGTTTCGACGAATTGTGACACAACCGGGAATGTTGCCTGGTGTGTTGCTTGAAGATGTGATGAAAAATCTCGTAGAAGAAAGAAACATCGAAGATTTTCCGATCCCCCTTTCTGTTGTTGCAGTCGATTTAGTTTCTGGGCATCAGGTTGTCATCGAAAAAGGTCTGGTTCGTGAAGCAGTTCAAGGGTCTTCTTCTTTGCCAGGAATCTTTCCCCCTGTGCCATTTGATAAAATGCAACTATGCGATACCGGCACATTCTGCTCGCTGCCCGCTCGCATCGCACGATCTTACGGGCATGCTCCCGTTATCGCTGTTGAAGTCAGCAGCGATGTTGTGCCGGGCATTCGATGTGAAACCGCGTTAGATGTTCTGATGCGTGTCGATGAAATTGGCGAAAACTATTGGCGAAAACAAGTTCGCCACAGGGCCGATTTGCTGATCAAGCCAAGCGTTTCCCAAGTCCCCTGGTACGATTTTACCGCTGCAGAAAAATTGTTCGACCTCGGCAAAAAAGCCGCCCAGCAATCAATGCCCCAAATCGAAAAACTGTTTGAGGATTAATATCTCTACCGGATTCTATGTGAAGCGAGTTTGAGTGATTAAAAATTACTTCGCATCAACAAGCAATTACTTTCGAGTCTTACTGCTTTTTGGCTGAAGGCCTCTTTCACCATAGCCTGGGGCATCGCCCCAGGAAAAAAGATCGGATTCACTTATTGGCTGAAAGCCATATTCAATGCTTTTGATGATGGCTTTCAGCCAAAAGGGTTTATTTTGATCTCTACCTGGGGCGATGCCCCAGGCTATGATGGGATTGGCCTTCAGCCAATAATAAAAAAGTATTGAAATTACTGGCACATAGAACCCGGTAGAGTCAGGAGGATTAATATCCTTTCAACAAAAGACTGCGAGAATAAAAATGAGTACCACTACCTGGCTTGTCCAGCAGTGCGGTCGCGGGAGTTGCTTTCCTTAATCATGGAGGTTGCCGTTACTTGGATTGTAAGATTGCAGGGTGGCCTACGCCGCTGTAATATCTCATCGGGCAGTCCATCGAAAGCAAGCAAGATAAAATGACAAGATATGATAATCAAACAACGGCATCGCGACCTGGTTTCTGGGACTCCTGTCAGTATAAACGAAAAGAAATGAAAGGCATTCGATGAACTACTTATCAGGCATCAGTCTGTTCCTAACCACCGTCTTATCCTTGTCACTCCATGGTGGCATTGTCGCTGGCGAGAACAAAGAGACATCTCGTGCCGAGCGATCTGCGGATGCAGGAGTCATTCGAACTATTCACAACAAGAACCTGCCAGCAACGATTCGGTGTGAACGAATTTCCGTTGGGGGCAGAATGGGCTACAAGCCGAACATGGTGAAACTCAGTAACGGCGAATTGCTGATGGCCAACTTTCATGCACATTACGAAACGCAGAGTGACGGCTCCGTCTGCGAACATACGGTATTGCATCGCTCAGCCGACAACGGCAAGACCTGGCAGTCAAAACACTTTGAGCAACTGCTCGGCAGGGAGCCGTACTTGAATGTTCTGGGAGATGTCCTGCTGATTACCGCTCACCTCTATCCTCCCGACATTCACGCGATTACAGGGCACACAACCGCTTGGATTCATCGCTCGGTGGACGGGGGCCATACATGGACGAGTACGGTTCTTGATGTCGATCGCATCCCGGAAGAGGTCGACTTGACCTATTCAAGTAGAAATATCATTGAGTTAGAAGATGGTTCATTTGCACTCGGAATCGGTTGCGGCATGGGCAGGGATTATCTGTTCCTCTCTAAAGACAAAGGAGTCACCTGGAATCCAAAGAAGATACAGGTCTCAGGGTTTGACAATAGTTCCTATCGATACTCAATCCTTCAGGAAGGGATCTTTTTTCGTACAGAAACAGGGCGTTTGCTGCTGCTTGCGCGATGCGAGCTTCCGAAACTGAAAAACCTCGACAAAAATCTCCCCGGGCTTCCCAAGTTCGATTCCACAAATAAATCGGACCTTGACCGGTACGACATCGAGATTATTTTCGAGTCGAAAGACAACGGACTGAGTTGGAGTCCGCATAGCGCCATTCCATTGATCGGATGTATGTATCCCTCGGTTTGCAATCTCGGCGGGGGAAAATCCTTGTTTACATTCACCAAAAGAGTGCCGAGCAATGGGTTAGAGATGGGCGTCTATGCGTGTTTCCTTGAGGAGCAGAAGGACGGTCTCGTAATGGCAAATGTGAAAAATGACTTAATCGTCATTAGTGAAAGAACTCATCCGTATCTTCAATCCGGGGGTGGATTCGGGAACACGTTGCTGCTTGATGATGGCACATTGATCACGCCCTATTCTTATTACCAAGCTGTCCCGGAAATTGACGCACTGATGAAGAACGGTCATTTTCGCGACAAGGAAACCTACAATCTTTACCGGAACAGAGCCTATCCCTTCTATCGTCGTTGGGTTCGGCCATTAACCTGGGAAAGTTTCGTCAAGCAGGATCTTGCCATGCAATCCCACTGGTTTCTCGGCTGCTGCCAGGTATTGAACCTTTGTGGCCCGGCGACTGAAGTTGTCAAATGGAGACTCGATCCACCGAGTCAATGAACGAAGAAAAAATTCCGTTGCTCAGTCTCCCACCTGATGTAATATAGTGACTGCTAACGAATGCCAATTTTATCGTCCGCAAGTGGCCCAGATTGCATAAGTAATCTGGGCTGACGCAGTCAGCAAGAGGAAGTTAAAGTTGGTTTCATTATATAGAAAACATTATGCTCAATGTATACTGCCCAATGTTTTCTACACCATTTAACCATCAGGAACAGGCAAGGCATTCCTCAAATGCCTCTTACGGCTACGCCGCTCTGGTTAATAAATTAACCGGGGTCACCCGCGTGAAGTATTTTGAGGAACTCCAAACTCAAACGATTGGTGTGCACAGCACGCCCTACTTGCTATTATTAGTCGCCCAATTTGACCATTGCCCTAATAGATTTGAATCCAACTCGGGCCGCATCTCGACAGGCAGATTACTGTAATGCCTCGCACAGTTCATCCAACATGTATCATTGATCGTTGCAAAGACGTGCGGGGAGTCACTCCCATAAGCCATCTGTTTCCAGTACTCGCTGAAGGCCTCTGGACTCGGATCATTGGTAATGAGCAGGGCTTTACCCATGGCTGCAGTTGCAATTTCGGCGAGCGCAGTGGGAGAAAGAGTCTCTGACTTTAGAAAGTAATGATTTACTGAAGAAACACGAATGTTGGCATTGTGGCCAAATGCAGGATGGCGCAAGTGCATCTGAGAAGATGATTGATTAGAAAGAGCAGCAAGAAAAGCGGCAAACGCAAAAGTATGAGCGGAGTGAACACGAAATTGAATTGTGTATAGCCACGCGCCTAGAGTCGGCATATCCACTGCTGCATCGTAAAGATAGTCTTTACCCGTGGATGTCCATTTTAACGTCACAGGGATTTCAGCAATTGTATCCGTATCCTCGCCACGCTCTTGACCAGCGTTTGCGTTAAGCTGGGCATTCTTGACTCGAATTTCCTGCTCGTATCGGTGTAAACGATTCTGGAGAGCGTACTTTTCAGTGCGAAGACTGCTAACTTCCTTTTCAAGATCGCCGCGTACCCAGCCTGGACGTGGGATTGTCTCGAAAGTTCTTGCTAAGGATGCCAGAACATTGATACCAAGATCTGACTTGTCCCGCCAGAAGGTAACTTGATGCTTCTCCGTGACTTTCTTTCGGAAGGCCTTTAACAATCGTTGGGCTTTCTTACTCATCTCAACCGAGCCAGCTGGTAAATCGTCAGTGTTTTCGTGAATGAACGCGAGGATCGGTATGTCATTTGCCGTGGCGTAGTCATACTCTTTCTCGGTAAAGCTGATACCGGCTTCGTTTATTGATCCGTATCGGCCTGCGAGTATAAGAACGAAGTAATCAGACAGGTTAATCGTGCGTTCAATGACGGCCCAGCTGTCGTTGGCGTCGGAGCCGAACAGCTCCATCCCCGCGGGAATGTGCCCCATCGCCTGGATTGCATTCGCGACTTCATCACGCTCATCCCGCAGGTCCGTGAAGGTTGAGCTTACAAATATCTGAAATCGTTTCTTAAGTGTCATACGTCGATTGGTGGCTATCCCATTATTCACCTGCATGCCATTATTTAAGCATGACGCGTCAATGGCTTCATATCACTCATGCGGCAATAACTTACCGCACCTTGTCCACTGTAGTCAAGCGACCACAGTGAATTCTGCTATATTGCTCAGCTTTCGCGGGTGGCCTGCCCGCTTTTAGCGGTCGGGTTGCGTAGCAACAAGACGTACGCGCCATGCGGGTTCCATCTTCATTGAAAGTAAAATTGAAATTGGACGCAGATGGCGTTTCCATCTTGTGCCTCTCGGCACCCCGACCACTAAAAGTGGTCGGGCCACCCGCGGACTACGGCTATTGCTTCATTTGAGC
>JAJRTM010000106.1 GCA_024278285.1 Planctomycetota bacterium | reverse complement strand
GTTGAATAGTTGATCGATAACTTTTTGCCGGAAAATAGAAGCGGTTTGGTGAGTAATTCGCCTCCCGATAACGGAGCATTCAAGGAAACAAAACCATCGAGCCGAATGGTGTATCGCCGTGATTGATGTTTCGAATCGATCCAGGCGTATTCGGTAAAGTGCATCGAAATTTCGTTGGTTCCCTCGGGTGAGGCTGTTTCCCATAATCCGTAAGACTGATAGTTATCTCCGTATATCCAATGCTCTGCAGTCTGCGGACCAGGACGCAAAAACGCTTCATCCCAACGGCGAAACGACTGCCCATCGCGACTGGTCATGAAGACGCCATCGGTTAAATCGGTACCAAGTCGTGTGTGGGATTTTGTCAACAAGTTTCGTAGCGCCACCGGATCGAGTTGCTTGCCATGTTCGTTAAGCGTTTTGGCGACATACCGAGTGGGAAACCCCATCAATATATGTGGGGCTCGAATATACGGACCGATTTGATTTGTGTACATCTGCTGAGGCGGTGAATTCGGATAGGTGATTCCGACCGGCTCGGTCCAATTCGTAAAATCGGTTGAATAAGAAACGCCAATCGATCGCAGTCCCTTGAACTGACCTGCATCGAAGTACCTCACGTACATGATATATCGCTTCTGCTCGGCATCCCAGAAGCAGGTGTTGTGTGAATCGAATGCCCCTTTGGTAACGACCGGGCTTTCACTCAGTTTTGACCAATGGACACCATCTTTAGATTTGAACGTTAATAATCCTTTACTGGTGACTGTGCCGCCGATTGCTTTGTAAATTTCGTCTGGTTTGCAATTCGGGTTCGTATCTTTGAAAGGAGCAAAGTTGTGCGTTTCGGGACCACCTAACCAGATGATGTTGTTTTCCTTGGAACCTTTCCAGGCGAACAGATTCAGTATCGGTTTGTTCCAATTGATGCCATCTTTACTTTCGGCGTAACAGACGACCTCACTTTGTGCCTGCTTCAGTTTTTTGCCATCAACGATGTAACGATGCCCGCGATAATACATGCGGTAGATATCGCCATCCTGAAAAATGGTCGCATAACCACTGGCATTCCCTTCCCACGATTCATCGTATTTAATCGCAACTTCTCGTTTGATCGGTGCGTGTAAACGAAGCTCAGCTTTGCCACTTAATTTGTCAACAAGAAATGAATCAACAAACAACTCACGTCGCGAACCGATATCAATCGGCTCGGCTGCGTGTGAAGTAATCGTAAGCAATAAGCCCAAAATAAAACCGAGAACAAAAATAGTACGACTCATCTGGCAAAACTCCTGATACAAGTAAAGATGTAAGTAAATAACAATCGATTACTGTAGCTGCCAGCGTGCTTGCCGTAACACCGCTTTGGGATATGTTTTCATGCTTTCGTACCAGACGGTTAACAACGAACCATCAGCTAGTTGTACCGTCGAGGGATAACCTAAATCGTGACCGGGACCGTCATCAGAAATGGTGATTGGCTTTGACCATGTTCGCCCATGATCTTCGCTGACTCTTGCCTGATTACCATACGGCTTGCGGCGGTAACCGTAGGTCATCAACAAACGACCATCCTTCAGTTTCAACAAATGAGAAGGCAAGCCCCACACGCCGATGGAATGAGGGACCGACCAGGTCTTGCCGCCATCTGATGATTCCGATTGCAGCGTTTCGCCAGAGTTTTTTTTGTTGTGATTGCGAATCTGTGCGATGATGCGATTGTCATCGGTTTCGATGGCGTACAGTTCATGATAGTTACTGTTGTTGTCTCCCGGTCTGGTGGGGATTTCAGCCAGACGCTTCCAGGTTTTTCCATCATCAGTGGAATCGCAAACACCGACGAATGTTTTTTCAGAGGCTTTCTTCAAAACATTTTTCCCAGCATAAAGCAGCCGACCGTTTGCCAACTGTGTCGGACCGTGTGGACTGCTGACAAGAATTCTTTCAGGAGAACTCCAGGAGATACCACCATCAACCGAACGGATAAACCAGGGACCAAGTTGTGCCTGGCGATCTTTGGCGGAAAGGCGATCCCGAGCCGCTTGCCAACGCTTCAACTTATCGGCAGGCCACGCGCCGGATTCTCCCGGTTTCTTTTTTTCAGCAGCGGTGAGTGATGGCTCATACGCTAACGATTTGAAAGTAGTGACGATCAGAGTTCCTTTTTCAGTTTCCAGAATTCCTGCATCACGATCATCAATCGCACTATCAATAAGAACCCGCGGCCATGACCAGGTTTTGCCCTCATCATTTGAAACCATCGTTTCAACACGCCCGAATGGACAAACATGCGTTTCCCGCCCGCCGGACCAGACAACACGTAACTGACCATTTTTTCGACGTGTAACGGTAGGCCAACCACAATACAAATCCGGCTGCGGGCTGATGACCTCAATCGATTCCACTTTTGCCATCGGGGCTGCATTGGCTGTGGTGTGTGATCCGAGAACAGCAACGGCGCTCCCGGCTGCAACTTGCTTCATCATACTACGGCGAGAAATTTGTGAAGTCATAATCGATTTCCTTAATGAGGCTATCAATGGAGGGATGTCGGTTGG
>JAJRTM010000105.1 GCA_024278285.1 Planctomycetota bacterium | reverse complement strand
TCAAAGCAACAAATTCCATCGTCCCTACAGGACTTCATCCTCTTGCAACCAATACCCCAGGTTAAAACCTGGGGCTATTTGACAATGTCCCTCCGGGACAAAACTTATGTATAAACAACAGGTGCAAGCACGCCATCCTACGACGAACTGAAATCCAAGCTTTGTTTTGGGCTCATTCCATCTCTAACGCAGCACGGCTCACAGAGCCGTGGCACACGAAAGTCTTATTTCCCGCCACAGTTGCTCGACATCAAAGCCCCTCAACTCTCCCATCTTCCGGGTTATTTACCAGCCCAGCCTACGGCTCCATTTTAGTTATTCCATTTTGTCAGCCGTAGAGGCTAGTGAATCTTCTCCATCTTTACCACTCTGTGGAGCTTCCAACCGCTCACAAATGATGTCCACTGCATCCCGACGTTCTAAAAACAGGGATAATTCCCGATATTGCGAGGCAGAAAAGATCGTGGTTGCAATCGGCTCCAGAAAGTGCAGCCCCTGCGCCCCGATAAAATTCATCGGGCGGGCCATCTCCAGAAACGCAACCGCAGCCGGGGTTAAGCCTCGCCGTTTGATCACTTTACAAAGCCGATCCACCAACTCCAACTGCCCTGCAGTCGGCTCGGTCCCCTGCGTTGCATCAACAGCAAAAGCGTGCTTGATTTTTTCCCACATACAAATCATTTCATAAATAGATAATCCGTATCGCAAACGATCCCGTCCAGGATTGACTCTGTGACGAAGCAACCCGAGGACCTCTTTTCAGACAGGGTTATTCTAACTCCTCAAACCTTTTACTCAATGCCTCGGCTACCCTTCGCTGAATAGATTCAGCGATTGTATCGATTCCCTCTGCAAACTCACAACGCGCATCCAATACCAAACTCTGAGCAGTCGGGCCTGTTAACTCACTGGTTACTTGCAGTATCATGATCAGCAGCCAATAATACTGATGTTAACGACATCAACACTCGAAAGTTACCAGAGCCCTGACTGGCCCGGCTCGCCTGCCGCTTTGATTTCAAGTTTCCGCTACAGAGTAACCAGTAAATGATCAGGAGATGATATCACTTATGAAACCTTCACGCTTGGCTGCCTCTGTGTTACTGACTTTTTCTTTTTTTCTGTGGGTCATACCGGCTCAGGGAAACTGCGAACTTTCTGCGGGGGCTTATTCCATTGATATCTCTCCCGAAAAACTCCCTGCGATTCGCAATGGCGGTTTTACTCAACTCGTATACGGGAAAATTCTTGATCGACTGCACGCGCGTTGTTTCGTATTGAAAACTGAAGACGAAGTTGTTGCAATCGCAGTGGTCGACTCCTGCATGATCCCCAGGGATATTTGTAATCGCGCAAAAGTTCTGGTCAATCAGCAAACGGGGATTCCGATCAATCGAATTCTGATCGCCTCCACTCATACCCATTCTGCACCCAGCGCAATGAATCTCTGCCTGGGGACAAGCAGCGACCCCAACTACGAACGATTTCTGCCACCCAAACTTGCAGAAGGAATTGCCAAAGCGTTTGCGAATCTCGAACCCGCCCGCATTGGCGTCGCCGTTATTGATGCGCCAAATCATACTCACTGTCGGCGATGGTTGAAGCATCCGGATAAATATGCAGCCGATCCATTTGGAGACAAAACCGTCCGTGCGATGATGCACCCCGGCTATCAGAATCCCGATTACATTGGCGAAGCCGGCCCTGTCGATACCGGTTTGTCTCTGCTGAGTATTCAATCTGCAGACGGGAAACGCCCTATTGGTCTGATCGCCAATTATTCGATGCACTACTTCGGCATCGGAGGCGGATTCTCTGCTGACTACTACGGCAAATTCAGCAGTCTGATGGAAAAAAGAATCGCAGCTTCCGATACTTCCAAAGCACCATTTGTCGCTGCGATGTCACAGGGAACATCCGGCGATCTTCACTGGATGGATTATTCCAAGCCACGAAAACAAAACTACGGCATCGACAAATACACAGCCGAGTTGGCCGATATTGCCTTCGATGCTTATCAGAAAATTAAATATGAAAAGAGCGATGCAAAACTGGCCATGACTGAAACGACACTTGTTTTGAATCGCCGACTTGCCAGCAAAAAACGGATTACCTGGGCAAAAGAAATGAACGAGAAACGGGGGGACCGCCGTCCTAAAAATCGTCCCGAAGTTTACGCAGAACAAGTGATCTGGTTTGTTGAGCATCCTCAAGAAGAACTCATTCTGCAGGTTGTTCAAATTGGCGATCTTGCGATCACTGCGTTACCGAACGAAGTTTACGGAATCACCGGACTGAAGCTCAAAGCACAAAGCCCATTCAAAACGACTTTCAACATGGAACTTGCCAACGGGGCAGCCGGATACATCCCGCCACCAGAACAGCATTTTCTGGGCGGCTACACCACCTGGCCCGCTCGGACTGCTGGGCTGGAACCTGACGCAGAACCGCAAATTGTCAATGCGTTGCTTGGCCTGCTCGAAAAACTGTCGGGCCAAAAACGAAAACCTCTCACGACCGATTTCTATAACGATCAACAGCGAGAAGCGATTCGAAAAGCAAAAGCAGACAATAACAACCGCGCCAATCGCGGCTTAGATCATATCAAATAACAATTGGAGAAGGCGAACCGGGCCAGTAATGGCCCTGGTAACTTACGGATAACGTTTGTTTTTTCACCGGATACCACAGACAACCCCGTTCAGGGTTGTCTGTGTTGCGTAGCAACCCGAGGTATTTTGATACTGGTAGCGTTTATTTTGGTCCTCAAATCTTTCGCTC
>JAJRTM010000104.1 GCA_024278285.1 Planctomycetota bacterium | reverse complement strand
GTTATTTAATTCACTCGAATTTGTTTTGTTCTTTATCGTTGTGTATGGACTTTATATTGTCCTGAAGCATCGATACCAGAATGCGTTGCTGCTGGTTGCCAGTTATTTTTTCTACGGTTGGTGGGACTGGCGATTTTTATCATTAATTGCGATTTCGACAGTTGTTGATTATGTCTGCGGTTTGAAGATTGCAGCGGAATCCCGACCTCGGCGGCGTAAAGCGTGGCTGACGTTGAGTGTTGTTTCGAATCTGGGGATACTCGGTTTCTTTAAGTATTTCAATTTCTTTGCTGAGAATGTTGATCGTATCCTCAGTATGATGGGGATGAGTGCAGATTGGCCTGTGGTGACGATATTGCTCCCAATGGGGATCAGTTTCTATACGTTCCAGACGATGAGCTATACGATCGATGTGTACCGTGACAAATTGAAGCCAACCAGAAACTTTCTGAATTTTGCCGTGTTTGTATCCTACTTTCCTCAATTAGTTGCAGGTCCAATTGAGCGAGCGTCGAAGTTGTTGCCTCAGATTGAACAACCTCGAAATATTCGGTATCAGCAAATTCGTGATGGCTTTCGATTGATCCTGCTCGGCTATGTTTTGAAATTGGTCGTTGCGGAGAATATGGCTCCGTTTACCAAAGAACTGTTCAACTCGCCGGAAGATCATCATGGGTTGAACGTACTGTTCGGGCTTTATGCAGCCGCATTTCAGATTTATGGAGACTTTGCCGGCTACACGAACATTGCTCGTGGGATTTCCAAGTTGATGGGTATCGAGTTGATGCGGAATTTCAATCAGCCGTATTTTGCAGTTAGTCCCAGCGATTTCTGGGGACGCTGGCATATCAGTTTAAGTACCTGGCTTCGTGATTACCTTTACATTCCGCTGGGAGGCAATCGCGGCGGCAAGTTTATGATGTATCGTAACTTGATGATTACGATGGTGCTGGGAGGATTATGGCACGGAGCCGCATTGACATTCCTGCTCTGGGGATTCTTTCATGGAACGATCCTGATTATTTATCGTCAGTTTGGAGACGCTGGTTCTGCTCTGATTCGAAAATTACGATTGCCCGATTTTGCACTGCATACCCTCGCGATTCTCTTTTTCTTTCATGTCACCTGTATCGGCTGGTTGCTCTTTTTCTCTCAGCGGTTGATGCACGTGAAGGTTCTTTGCTTGAATCTCTTCAGGCAGGTTGAAGCGGTGGATATCCCGTTGGTGTTAACAATTGTGTTGTTTGGCGGAATGGTGATCGCAATTGATCTCCTACGAGAACGGCACGCGACAGATGAAGAACCACTTCTGGCAACCCGCCCGGCTCGCCTACTCAGTTATTGTGCAGCGGTTGCCATTTTGATGTTGTTCGGCGTCTTTCGAAGTTCGGAGTTCATCTATTTTCAGTTCTAAAAACATAAGCCAATGGCGAAGACTGGGCTGGACAGAAATTAGATGGCAATTTCTGCTGGGGCTCTCATTAATAATCACCGCAACCGCTGGTGAATTCACCTTGCGAAAATTCTGGGCCGCTCGCAGCCAACCGACATTTCGCACACTTGCTGTGAAGCGGCTGGAGCAAGGCCCTGTTGATGTCATTTTTGTTGGCTCCTCGCATATCATATCTGGCGTTAATCCGGCTTGCTTTCCATATTCCGTTGTTAACCTTGCTGACAACGGATTGGATTACCAGATGGCAGAGGTCCTTTGTGAAAAATATTGGAAACAAGTTTCGAAAGCAAAGTTGGTTATACTCGAACTCGACCCTGTCCCCGTGTACAAAAACACGCTTAAGATGCGCAGAGGAGACTTTCGTGGATTTTTCGAGTGGAATCTCCACGCGAGAGAGTTGCCGTTATCAACTTGGGAAACTCTTAAAGCAACTGTTTCTGAATATTCAAGCGTTTCTCGCATGGGAAAAATCTGGCCCTCAATTATTGAGCCGCAACTTCCCTGCGATCCTCAATTAATGGGGCCAGGCTTTAAGACCCATTCGTATCACGTGACTTCGGAAACAATAGTTGACTTCAGCGCACTGGGGACGAAGTTTGACCAAGCTGAGATCAAACGAAATATCATTTGCCTGAAACGCTTGCTTACCAAACTTCAGAATGCTGGCGTGAAGGTAATGATGTTGCGTCCCCCGTACCATCAAGTCTTCTGGGGTGATCCCAAATCAAACCTTCGCAATCAATATGCCAAAATAGCTTTAAACGCTTTTCTGAATACTCCCTGCATATCTGAATCTGACGTGATTGACATGCGGTATGAATTGCAAGCGACAGATGAATATTTTGCAGACTGGACACACCTGTCAGCAGAAGGAGCAAGGTACTTTAGTAAACGCCTTGCACAAATCATTGATCCGAAAAATCTGTAACTATTCTGCTGATCTTTCCCATCTGCACCAAGTGAGCTGAACCATTAGATCAAATCATAATTCGATGCAAAAAAAAATCGTCAATAAATATAGAACCGTAAAATCTCGTACTCGTAAAGCATTTACAGACTTGTGCCGTTTGCCTTCGTTATGCAAGCAGGCTCGTGACGGCCTTGATGACCTTCTTTCAGAACGGCTTCCTGCTCAAGGAACTTATGTGGAAGCTGGGGCGCTCGATGGGTTTGGGTTTAGTAATACATATTATTTGGATCGTATCAAAGGCTGGTCTGGATTACTTGTGGAACCAAACCCAATGCAGTTTGCTGAGTGCCAGCGATTTCGGAAGCGAGCTCATGTTGTACATTGTGCCCTTGTGCCATTTGATTATGAGCATGAAACCATTTCAATTACTTATGGACACGATTTAACGTGGACCAACGGTGCTTACGAAGGGGATGAATTATTCGAACGTCAAGAAATGCTGAAGAGGCACCATCTGAGTGGCGAACAAATTGAAGTCCCGGCAAGAACTCTTCAGTCGCTTATTGATGAATTTGATCTTGAGATTACTTTTTTCTCGTTGGATGTTGAGGGGTTTGAATTATCGGTACTGCAGGGGCTCGATTTTTCGCGGTCTGCTCCTCGATATTTATTGATTGAGTGCCAGACGATCAACCGATATGAAGAGGTTCAGTCGCTACTTGGAAGCCGCTATGCGGCGGGAGAGAAGCTATCGCGGCATGATTACTTGTTTCGTTTACAAGACTGAAGAGAGAGACCCAATGCCTCTACCTCAAGTCAGTATTCTCATCCCGTGTTATAACGGTGAAAAGTTCGTTGCTGAGGCAATTGAAAGTGCGCTAGGGCAGACGCATTCTCATGTGGAAGTGGTCGTGGTTGATGATGGTTCTACGGATAACAGTGTCGAGGTGCTGAAGTCGTTTGGAGATCGGATCGTTTTTGAAGCGGGGCCGAACCAGGGGGCCTGTGTGGCCAGAAACCGGGCCTTTGAACTAAGCAGCGGCGAATACATTCAGTTCCTGGATGCAGATGATAAGCTTGATCCTCGTAAACTGGAATTACAACTGCCGCTGTTGATGAATGATCAAGCAGATATGGTGCTTTGTAAGTTTGGCTTGTTCGGTGACCACAAAGGAGAACGCCCCGAAAAACGGATTCATCCAGAACCGACAGGGGATCCATTTCTCTATTTTTTAGAATTTTATATTGGAACACCTGCGGCTGTTTACCGACGATGCTTTGTGGAAAAAAGTGGAGGCTTTTTGCCGGGATTAAATCGTGGACAGGAAGCGGATTATCATTTGCGAGTTGCTGCACTGAACCCACGAGTGGCCATGGTAGACGATATTCTAGTGTGGGTACGTATGCACGATGGAGACCGTATCTCGAATCGCCCCAGTGAAATCAATCAAATTGTGACAACATTATGTCACATGGTTGAGTATATGACTACTCACGAAGCCTGGACAACCGAACGGCAGCAGTTAGTCAGCAAGAATCTTCTTGAAGCATCTCGCTGTTGCTTTGCTACGGGTGATCGACTAATTGCAAGAGAAGGATTGAGAAAAGCAGTCGAACTTTACCCCGAGACCACCCAAAATGATCGTCCTTTTCGAAAGCTGCTTACTGGGATTCTGGGAATTGAGAAAGCTGAATCTGTCGTCCACCTAATCAGAACCATTCTTGGATGATACCAAGCTGAAAGATATTTAAGTAAATAAATGCTCGGTAAACTCCTTTACAAATACAAACAGCGATTTCGTCACGGGTTTCGTACTGCGTGGTATCGGGATGTGGTGCGGCCTCGTATATTGAAGACGGCTCCCATTGTTGCTGGTGATATTTCGGTCTGTGAAATTCATGTGCTGACATCTGAAGCCGATTGGTTGAATTTGGTCTGGGCGTTGAAATCGTTTTATCGTGCTTCGGGTAAGAAATATGGACTTTGTATTCATGACGATGGCACATTAACCGACGAAATTCGTGATACGTTGTCTCGCCACTTTCCCACAGCCCGGATACTCAATCGGCAAGAATCGGAAAAAAAAGTTATCGCAGAGCTTGAGAGCTATCCACTTTGTAAAGAGTTTCGGTTGAGCAATCATCTGTCTCCGAAAGTGTTTGATTTCCGGCATCACCTGCAAGCAGATCGTATGTTTTTATTGGACAGCGACGTGCTTTTCTTCAAAGAACCAACAGAACTACTGAGGCGAATTGAAGACCCCCAGTACCAGAAAAACAGTGTTAACGCAGATGTTGCATCGGCTTATACGGTTGATCCTGCAGTAGTTAAGCAGCGATGCGGTGTCGATTTGATTTCGCGATTCAATTCCGGACTTGGCGTTATTCATCGCGATTCACTTCAATTGGAATGGATTGAAGAATTCCTGGCGTTGCCGGGTATTCTCGGGCATTTCTGGAGAATCGAACAAACACTGTTTGCGCTGTGCAGTTCGCGTTTTGGTGTCGAGTTGTTGCCCAATGATTATGACGTGTTCCTGAACGGTCAGGTTCATGATAAACCCTCAAGGCATTACGTTGGTAGCATTCGTCATTTAATGTATTCAGAAGGAATTTGTATGACAGGGATATTTCAATGGACGAGTTGACAATTGTGATTGTTTCCTATCAAAGTGGTGAATTTATTCGGCAAAATATCGAACTTATCAACGGCATAAATAGTTCTCGGATCGCAAAGATTATTATTGTTGATAACGCGCACGAATCTCTGGACGCAAAGATTGATCTTCCAAATACGATTGTAATAAGCGGTGCTCATCGCTGCGATGGTGAAACTGCAAGCGATCATCACCACGCAGGAATACAACTTGGAATCAATCATGTTGAATCAAAGTACTTACTCATTTTAGATCCCGATTTCTATATTATTAGAAAAGAATGGATCCAAGACATACTCAGTTTCATGCAATCTCAAAACATTGCCATTTTAGGGGCACCATGGCATCCACAGCATTTTGTCAAATGGAGATACTTTCCCTGTTCTCATTGTTTGTTTATTGATACGGAGAAGATTCCAATTTGCGAAGTGGATTTATCACCGGGGTTTACTCAAGAATTTCCGTTACAAGCCAAGCTCGTTCAAAGGTCAATCATCACACGCGGATATCAAGGTGTTTTACGGCGAATCTTCCGAAAACGAGCGGCAAGCATTGGGCATAGCCGCGATACTGGCTATGCGTTGTTTATGAGGTATAGTTGTTCCACCAAGATTCAAATGGCAATGTTCCAGCCAGTATGGCGAAAAGTTGGTTTAAAGAAATTATGCGAATACCTGCTACCCGATTTTTTATCTTATGTTCCTAAAAGACGCAACTATTACACGAATCAAGGAATGGAAAAGTTTGGTTTGCCTGATTGCCAGCAGTATGCTTGGGAGGAATTCTTGTGGGAAGATCAGCCTTGGGGATTTCATATTAGATGCTACCCCAAAAAGTCTCTTCGCAAGGAAAATGTAAAAATAAAATACGCTCAGGAAACTCTGAAACCATGGTTGGACGACCTGCTCCATATTAATACTAAAGGATTCACAAAACCAATCTCATGACAATAACTCATCGTGCTGAACTGCTTAACTTGATTGCATATTCGAACAGCTACCGTACTTATCTAGAAATTGGCGTTAGGAATCCCCAAAGTACATATAATCGAATATGCTGCGATCAGAAGACTGGTGTTGATCCAGCACCGCAAATGCCTTGTACGTATATGATGACATCGGACGAATTCTTCAATACCGTACAGCCACATCTTTCTGTACGGTACGATTTAGTTTTTATTGATGGACTCCACGAAGCCCATCAAGTTTATCAAGACACAGAGAACGCCCTTGCGAATTTATCAAGTAACGGCACAATCGTACTTCATGACTGTAATCCAACTCAAAAAGAGCACCAAACGACAAAACGGAAGCCAGGACAAAAGCATTGGACAGGAGATACTTGGAAAGCATTTGCATTATTGAGAATGACTCGACCTGATCTTGAGATGTTTACAGTAAATGCAGATTGGGGACTCGGAGTCATTCGTTTGGGGAAGCAAAAAGTTTTTCCAACTTCAATGCCAATTGATGAAATGGACTACGATTTTCTTTGTAATAATCGTCTTGAATTAATGAACCTCATTGAATGTGAGAATGTCAACAAATCCCTTTTACGCGCGTCCAGGTCCACATTTTTCAATACTCTAATTTATAGAATGAGGGGTACAACAGGAGTACTGGGCCGTGCGAGTAAAAGAATTGGTCAGTACATGAAACGAAAATAAATCGGCACTCACTGCACCGAATTAAATTTATACTTCATCGTTGAGAATGTAATTTTTGAAAGTTGTCCATCTTCCCTGTTATCAAGAAAACCCGTACCAAAGCCTTTTGTTTAAGGCTTTGCAATTGCGGGGAATCAAGGCGATTGATGGAGGAGGCGGGGGCAATTTCCTGCGTTCTATACTATTTCGTTGGAAGCCGGATGTCGTCCATTTCCACTGGTTGCATCCGTATGTTTTGCGTCCTTCGGCGTTGATGTCCTGGCTGAGAACGTTCCGTTTTTTAGCGGAAGTTCTATTGATTCGTATCACGGGCAGGCGAATTGTCTGGACGTTGCATAATATTTCAAACCACGAGGGTCGCTACCCTCATATCGAGCGTTTTGCTGGCCACTGGTTAGGAAAGATTGCCCATCGAATAATTTGTCACTCCCATTTTGCTGCTGATCAGGCTGTTGATGGTTTAGGTATTGTTCGAAGTAAAATTCATGTCACGCCGCACCCCAGTTATATCGGCTCGTATCCCGATGTCGTAAAACCTGAAGTTGCCCGGAAACAACTAGGATTGAATCCAACATCAACTATTCTACTTTTTGTTGGACGAGTCTGTGCCTACAAAGGGGTTTCAGAACTCATCTCAGCAGTCCTCTTGCTGGCTGACAAGAACGAAAATATTGAACTGGTCATCGCTGGCAGACCACAGTCAAAAGAGTATGAAGGTGAGTTGGTTGAACTGGCAAATCACCACCCACGAATCCATTTTCATCTTCATTACATCGCCGATGAAGAACTCCCAACCTATTTTGGTGCAGCCGATGTGGTTGTGTTTCCCTTTCAACAGATCTTGACTTCGGGAAGTGTTGTGCTAGCGATGAATTTTGGTCGTGCCTGTATCGCACCACGAATTGGAGCAATCCCAGAAACCTTGCCGCCGACGCAAACAGATCTAACATACGATCCTCAAGATGAAAATGGATTGAGTCACTGCATCAATCAGGCCATCCAGATGCAAAGTAACTTGCCGGCAATCGGAGCAGAAAACCGACGATGTTCAGAAACCTGGACCTGGGACAAATTGGCAGCCGACTGCGAAGCCATCTATAGGAAAAACTCATCATGAACGAACCACCGACAAGACTCAGTCCGCTAAGTTCAGAAGCCGAAACTCAACGTAAATATTACGCACAAACTGTAATCGATTATGATTATATTTTTGGTCATATTTTTCAAGGCAGTCGTGAGTTATTCACGATAGGAAAAATTCTTTGAACGCTACTGTTATCATCCCTACCTACAGACGCTTTGAGCCACTACTGGATACAATCTCAGATTTGTTGAAACAGCGTGAGTCTGATTTTGAGATTATTGTTATTGATCAAAACAATGAGTGGCCAGAGGATTTCAGGTACGCCAAGAGTTGCCTTCAGCGATTACCTAATATCAGGTGGCTTGAAAATTTCCCTCCAGGTGTTGTTCACGCTAGGAATCATGCCGCAAGTCTTGCGAAGGGAGATATTCTTATTTTTGTTGACGATGATGTCCGAATCGAGTCGGAAACGTTCATTGCCGTCCACTTGGCTCTCTATCAAAATCATGATATAGAGGCTGTCACTGGAGCTGAACTGTATCTCAATACAAAGGAGCTTGTTGAATTCCGAGCAATTCCTGAAATCTCTGAAGAGCTTACGCTTGATGATTCATGGGAAAAACGCTTGCCATTGGAGCAAGTATTGACCTTTCCACGAAACCTATTACATCCGGTAATGGTATGTTCTTTTTGTACGTGCAATGCATCAGTTAGACGTACTGCTTTCAATGATGCCCACGGTTTCGACGAAGCGTTCATCGGAAATTCTTATGGGGATGACTATGACTTCGCAATCAGATTGTGGAGAGCGGGTAATCGCATTATTTACTCACCCGAACCATGGCTAATTCATTTGCAGGTGCCAAGCGGTGGGTTGAGAATGAAGGACATAAAAAATCGAAGTAGTGAATTTGAGAAAGCTGCTTCTTCCGCATTGTTCTTCATACGACATGCAACTTCCCCGTGGTTTTGGCATGTACTGTATAACCACGTCCTGCGTAAAACGGTACTTCGTAAAGATAATATCATTCGCCCCTGGCGGCAACCTGCTGCCTGGCACGGTTTAGCTCGTGCGTTTATATATGCATTTTCACATTACAGAGTTCCAGTATCACGACAAGATGCAGTAGGAGCAGATGAAAAATAAAATAAAATTTGCCGGAGAGTTTTGGACTGCCAACATCCATGCTATTTGGAATCGGATTTATGCAGTATTTCAGTCAGTCATGTTTCGGCCAGCGGATCTCGCTAATTACCATTTCCATCGCTATACAAACTATAAACGCATAGAGAACCTAATAGCGGAAACACACTTGGATAAGGGAGTACGCATTATTGAGTTCGGGGGATCAAACGGTGTTATTGCCCAAATGTTTAAGCCGCAGTACGAAGTTGAAGTTGCTCCCAATTATCCCGAAGTTGATATTCAATCATTATCAGACTACGAGAATCACTGTTGCGATATTATAATTTTGGACCAAATTCTCGAACATATTCCTGCACCAAGAACAGCGGTTGAAGAGTGCTTTCGTATCCTACGTCCTAACGGAATCTGCATCAGTACCACACCTTTTCTAATCCAGATTCATGGCTATCCCAATGATTATCATCGATTTACGGAATCTGGATTAAAAGAGTTGTTTTCTCAATTCGATTCTGTTGAGATCAATAGCTGGGGAAACCGTCTTACGTTGGAAACATTTCATCGGTACGGGTGGCTTAGTGCTAAAAATGCCCGCCTAGTTGGCCGAGCAGCGCTGTGGAATGAAGAAATGTGGCCTATTGATTTTCTCGTATGGGCTATAAAATGATTCCGATAGCTCCTCTCAATTTATTGATTGCCTCTATAACATTTTAAAATAACAATGCCCAAAGTTTCCATTCTTATTCCTTGTTACAACGCCGAGCGTTGGATCGCTCAGGCGATTCAATCTGCTTTGGGCCAGACGCATGGTGATAAAGAGGTGATTGTTGTTGATGATGGCTCGACGGATGGTTCTTTGGAGATTATTAAATCGTTTGATGATAAAATTCGCTGGGAGACAGGGCCGAACCGTGGCGGAAATGTGGCTCGTAACCGATTGCTGAAATTGGCAACTGGTGAATGGTTACAGTATTTAGATGCAGATGATTATTTGCTGCCGGAGAAAATCGAGCGACAACTCTCTGTTGCTCTAGATGAGAACAAAAATTTCGATGTTATTTATTCACCTCCACTAATAGAAACCTGGAATGAGGATGGCATCGCTGATTCAACAATTGGTAACCTTGATTTAGAAGCCTCCATTGAAGTGCAGTGGATTCGTTGGCAAGTCGCCCAGACAGGCACGGTTTTGTGGAAAGCAGCATCCTTAAAACAAATAGGTGGCTGGAATGAAGACTACCCTTGCTGTCAGGATAACGAAGTCACACTCCGCGCGATCCAGCAAGGTGTCGTGTTCCAGTCTGTTTCTTATTCAGATGCAGTCTATCGAATCTGGTCCGAAGAAACCGTCTGCAGAAAAGATCCCAGCCGTGTGAT
>JAJRTM010000103.1 GCA_024278285.1 Planctomycetota bacterium | reverse complement strand
TCAAACCTTATCTGATTGAGGCCGACAGTACGAATTTGCCTGAAAACTCGTGCGACATAGCCTTCTTCTCGCAAAGTTACCATCACTTGAACAAGGACGGGCACGTCGATTATCTCAAGCATTTGCACTCGGTTGTCAAGCCGACCGGACGCGTTGTCATCGTTGAAAACTATACGGAGACTGGTTTGGCCACTGGTTCGCACGGCACGCGTCTCAGCCGACTTGTGCGGCAAGCCGAGGAAGCGGGTTGGGTTCCCTTGCGACTGGAATTGATGCCGGGTACCTATCACTTCGTCGCGATTCTAGCCCAGCAGGAACTCTTCCCACCCGAGTCCGAGTTGCCCAAAGCCAAAACCGAAAGTAACGTCCAGTGACGTAGGTCAGGCTGTGCCTGGCATTGATTGCAGGGTAAATGTTTGAATGTTTTTCTGTGATGCAGAGATCAACTATTCTGGAAATCTAATCAAAACAGACCGTCAACTATTTCGTCAGGCACAGCCTGACCTACTCGACTAATTCATTTTTCCCAGAACACAACATTTGACAATAACTCAAAATGTTCGCCTAACCGTTTCAAAAGGAGGGTTTCTCGTGGCACTGTGGGATGCACTTAGCGGAAAGATTTGGAATTGGAACAAAAATAAGACACGCGGTTTAGAGCTGATTTCATTAAACTTTAGAACATGGACTGAAGAGTTCATGCAAAATGCACGAACATGTGGTGAGTCCGAAAGAGTCATGGAGACAATACTTGAGACTCGAGACTATTTATACTCTCTCAGCTGGAGCTCATTACTATTCACATCACACGAACTAGACGATAATTTAAGAGACTACAAGTCCAAACTCATGCAGATGTCGCCTTCGGATGTAGTTGATTATTGTTGTGCAATTACGTCTTTTATAGTGACTGTGCGATACCGAGAAAATAAAGATGTGTGGGAAGCAATGATGTGTGCAATCGCGATTACACACGGTAAGTCGTCTGACTATTCTGATAGATGGAAGACGCCTCAAACGACTTCTGACGGATCATTAGTTTTGAGCGAAGAAACAAGTTTTCAATTGATTCTGGTGAAAGAAATATGCCACACATTGAAAATAACAGACGCCAACCTGATGAATCCAATGTTATGGTATTTCTGGCTTCTTACTGCGCACTCCATTGCTACGCTGGCTGAAGCTGCTAGGCAAAAAGCAGAATATCGAGAAGTAGTAGATGGCATGATATCAACTGCATTCGCTCAATAAGATTAGGAAGTAGCGAAGTAGGGTACGCGGGTGGCCCGACCACTTTTTAGTGGTTGGGTGCCGTGAGGCACAAGATGAATGTGCCATGTGCTTTCATTTTTTTTTGAACTTCCAATAATAATGGAACCCGCCGGGTGCCACTGTCAAAATGAGTTAAATTTGGGTGCCACTGGCTGTGCCAGTGTTTGTTTGATACTCAGTTCAATGCACCTGCCGGAGGAGCGTTGATCAAGGAGATTTCTTTAACTTGCTGACGAGTTGTGCTCTTGGGAGACTCCTGAATGAGAATCGATCCCAAATTCTATCGCAAAAACACTGGCACAGCCAGTGGCACCCAATTTGAACCCAAGTCAATTCATTTCGTCAGTGGCACCTGGCGTTGTTCAGATTGATCGTTCCATCAAACTGCTCCGCTGCGACTCTCAACTCTGCAGATTCCGGATCGCGCGAAGCATCCGGCTTCAAGCTGCCGGGAGCCGTAATGGTCACCTCGTTATAACGATCCGCCGGAGCCGTCCCGGCTGTCCAGACGCCAACCCCGTTAGCATCTTCGCTGTAAGTCTCCCCATTCTCCAGATTCTGCTGATCCGACAACGATTGAGAAGCCGAAGCAACCTCCCGATCATTTCGCAACGTTTCGCGATGCGATTCGAGGGCAATGTTATAATCGAATTCAACCGCAATTGGTCTGCACAGCAGACCCTACTTCGCTGTGGAAAACAAAAACGATCTACAATGAAAACCAATACATCCAAAGACTAAAAGCAACCGGCAGCCCCATTGTCAATTTTCTGGAAAAATCATAAAATAAAAAAAATAAGAGTTAAAAAAAACTCAGATGTCTACCCGGCTTCCGAAGAGGTATCCGGTAACTTCAGACGACAAAGTTTCCCAGCAAATATTTCAGTTGCCTGTTTGTCTCCCTGTAATCCCAATGATTCTGTTTCTACCGTCCAGAGATAATTAAATATTTCCTCTTCGGATGTATTATGAATAAGCAAATCACAGAGTTTCGGAACATATGAATCATATTCCTCCATTTCATCTGTCAGGCTGGCAATGCCAATAGGATCCCAATCGAGGTGCATAGCATTGCGGACGGTTTCAAAAAAACTACTCATTGGCTTCAGACTCCTGGGATGACGGTTATCACTCTTCCTGTAGCTGTATCCACGATGACACGCATACTGTTTACTAAATCAGTATAAACTGTAGTGCCAACAGTTTTACCAGGTGTTGGCGTTCCCGTTTTTATTGCATTTTCAACTACTGACGGCAAAAATCCTCGCGGGTGGCCCGACCACTTTTTAGTGGTTGGGTGCCGTGAGGCACAAGATGAATGCGCCATGTGCTTTCATTTTCTTTTGAGCTTCCAATAATAATGGAACCCACATGGCGCGAACGTCTTGTTGCTACGCAACCCAAC
>JAJRTM010000102.1 GCA_024278285.1 Planctomycetota bacterium | reverse complement strand
GACGGACCAGGTTGCCATGGGGCCAACGTAGTTACCCTCTTTATCCATCACTGCGGAAACAAGCAGGCTTAAGTGCTGATCTCCCAAAACGATTTTTGTTGAATGAGGCAAGTTTCTGGGATCGGCAAGTAGTTTGCGTTGGACTTCCGGAACTTTGTGGAAGATATCAATTTTTTGCCCGACCATTTCATCTACGGGAATCGGCAACAAGTGCTGGATTGATTTGAGCGTAGTGATCGAAGCTTCGTTGATATAGACCAACTCCAGGTCACGATTGGTCATCATCACGTTGATCGGAATATTTGACATCATGTATTCAAGTTTTCTGTTATTCACTTGCTCTGTGATATCAGTTGCGAACTTGACGACTTTATATGGCTTCCCATTGGAATCCATAATGGGATTGTAAGAGGCTTGAATCCAGACTTCTTTACCACCTTTTCCTATACGCAGAAACTCTCTGGAGGCATACTCTCCACGGTTCAATTTTTTCCAAAAATCGGTATATTCTGCAGTTGCAGCGTATTTCTCCTCAACGAACATACTATGATGTCGTCCTTGGATCTCTTCCAGCGTATAACCCAAAGTGTTCAGGAAATTTTCGTTGGCTGTGATAACTGTACCATCCAACTCAAATTCGATAACAGCCATCACTTTGCTAACAGCCTGAATCTGAGAAGAAGAATCATTATTTTGCTCTTCAACTTTTAACTGCTCAGTCACGACAGACCACGTAATCATTGGCCCGATAAATTTACCTTGATCATCATGAACTGCGGTAGCCAGCAGCTGTATCGTTTCTGGTCCGATCTCAACTTGAACCTGATCAGGCAAACTGCTGGGGTTGCTTAACGTCCGTTGGTAAGCAGGATTTTGGTAGAAGACATCAATATTCGCCCCTACAAGTTGATCAACGGGAACGGAAAGGTATTGGCCTAGCTTCTTCAATTGCTCTTCGGAAGATTTATTAAGATACGTAATTTTCAGGTCGAGATCGGTCATTATTACGTTGTTCGGAATATCTTCCAACATCGAATAATAAATCGATCCTGCGTTTGTTTCGTTTACGGTTTCCGGTTGAACTGAGTCGATAGCCATGTCGTGTGTCTCCTGTGTGGCGTCTAAGTTCGCCGGGGTTTGAGGGTTAAAATCGTCCGTATCTGATTCGGTTAATGAGGCAGAAAGAAGGTCCGTGTTTTCTGCGTGGTTCGCTTCAGAAACATTTTGTGTCGCTGCCACTTCCACCTGTTCCTGTACGAATTTTTCTTTATAAAGTAACTCTGTGTTTTCCGCGATCATCTCGTCGTCAAAGTCTTCAGCGGCCTGAACTGGAGGCCCCGTTGATTGTGAGTCTTTTGATGAAAGTGCTTCAGAAGCCCCTTCAATCATAATCGCAGAAATTGCTTCGAGTGCTTCGTTCCAGGCATCAAAAATCTCTTCATTCCAGGCATCACCAGCGATCTTTTCCAACGCGATCAATAACGATTCCTGTACGATGGGATAATGAACACTCGAAACCTGATAATCCAGATGACGTGCCCCAAGTTCTTTCAGGAAGGAACTGAGCTTTTCAGGTTGCTCAAGGGATTTCACAATCACTACCAGCGATTGAATCAGTTTGCGCTGCTGATCTTCCGCATCCACATTTTCGAACAGCGATTGAATATCGGGATAATTTTCGAACATCGTTTCGTAAAACGTCTTGGCCAGTAAATCGGCCTGGGGCGTTACGAGATCAAATGATGATCGTAGTAATGGAACATTCAATGACACGAAATAGCCCCCTCTTGATAAACTTCTTCTGTTCGAAATAATGAAACTTGTGAGTAATGAATGACCTTAGGAGGCAGGAAGCCTCAAAACGGTCGCGACATCAAGAATGATAAACAGGCAGCTTTCCTGACGCACGACCCCGGTGGTTACTTTCAACCAGTGGGCATTCAATGTGCGAGGAACAGGTAAAATACTTTCTTTGGAGACATCAAACACATCGCCCACTTCATCGACCAATAAACTGAAAGACTCTCCACGAAACCGCAGAACAACATACATGCTCGATTTTCCTTCCTCCAGCGGAGGTAAACCGAGACTCATTCGTAAATCGACTGCGGTAACAATTTGGCCTCGCAGGTTTAGTAGACCTGCGATTTCCGGTTTTGATCGAGGTGTGCGGGCAATATTCTGTGAATTGAGCACTTCCTGAACGGCACTCACGGGTACTCCCAGGAGTTGTCCATCGACCCAAAAAGAAACGTATTGTTCTGCTTGTTGACTGGTTGCGATCATGCGGAGACCCCCTGATTCCATTCTCTCTGGTTACACAAGTTTTGGATTTCACGCGACAGGGCAGAAATATCCAGCTTTTCCAGTAACGTATTGCAACCAGATTCATCTGCTCGTTGCTGAATGGGTGGCGTCAATCGGGAGCAAAGCCCGATCACTGGAATTCCACTTGTTTGTTTTTGACTATGAACCCACTGTGTCAAATCTTCTGCATCGTCATCGAAATCAACAATAATGGCATCGTATTTGGGGTCGTTTTCCAGCAGGCTCAATGCGTCTGAGGCGATTCCGACATCTTCTGTTTGAAACTTTTCGGCCCGTAACGATGTGGTGAGCATTTGCCTGAAGAAGTTGGAACTGTTGACAATGAGCACTCGTAAGTGAGATGTCCCTTTGTTCTGGAACCATTCAGGATCGGCCTGCTCAACATAGTGCTGTGTATCGATCACTTCGGTCGCTTTTCCGTTAATCACGGCTGTTCCAAGTACCCCCGGCCTGTTGGATTGCACCTGAATTGTTAGATGTTCTTCGACAACATCATTGATGCCATCCACCATCAGCCCCATCGACTTTTGCCCGTCGGAAAAAACAATGACCGGTTGTGGAGCAGTTTGAGAACTGTCAAAGCTTCCAGAGATCGACTGCAACGGAAGCAGGCAATCGCGGTATTGAATGATCGGTCCGTTACTACTCTCTTCGATCTTATCTCGCGAGAATTCTTCTAATCGTGAAACGAGAGCCAGCGGAACAGCCATCATTGTTTCGTTCCCGGCATCGAACACCAACAGGCTCGTATGTCCCTGAGCTTTCTGTTTTTCATCCTCGGTATGAGCATCTCGATTTACACTTGTTGCACTCAAAGCGTTGAAGTCTGATGCAATTCCGGTGACATCCAGAATCATAATCACTCGCCCATCACCAAGAATGGTTGTTCCCTGATAAATGGCGATATCCTTCATCAGCAGACCAACCGGCTTAACGACGATTTCTTCGGTATCAAAGACTTCATCGACAACAAGCCCAAACTGTTCTTCGCCAACTTGCACAACAACAATGTTGACATCAATATCTTTTTCGTCAGTGGAAGGTTCAACTTGTAACACATCCGTTAGTTCGACAAGCGGTAGCAAACGGTCCCGCAAACGGAAAACTTGCTTGTCGTGCACTCGTTCGATACGAGAACGTTGATCCGCAGCCAGTCGGACCAGTTCGACAACTCCCAATTGTGGAATGGCAAACGATTGGTCACCCGCTTTAACAACGAGTGCCGAAATAATCGCCAGTGTCAATGGGATTTTAATGCGAACAGTTGTTCCCTGACCTTCCTTGGAAAGCAGATCGACGGTGCCGCCGATCCGTTCAATTTCGGTACGCACAACATCCATCCCAACACCACGCCCGGAAACGGAACTCACTTTTTCAGCAGTGGAAAGCCCCGGATGGAATATAAATTGATGAATATCGTAATCACTCAAATTAGCAGCATCGGCCTCGCTGACCAGTCCATTGGAAATCGCTTTATTCAGGACACGTTCGGCGTTAATACCCGCCCCGTCATCTTCAATGCAAATGATGACGTGACCACCTTCATGGTAAGCATCGAGATGAATGGTTCCTTTTTCAGATTTCCCGGCAGCAAGCCGCTCGGCAGTTGTTTCAACTCCGTGATCGGCTGAGTTACGCACCATGTGCGTGAGCGGATCTTTAATCGCATCCAGCACCGTGCGATCCAGTTCGGTATCTGCACCGTCCATTTCCAGTTCGATTTGCTTTTCGGTAATGCGAGCCAAATCGCGAACAAGCCTTGGGAGCTTGCTCCAGGCATTTCCGATCGGCTGCATACGGGTTTTCATCACGCCTTCCTGCAAGTCAGAAGTAACGCGATCCAGATGAGTAATCGGAGCAGAATATCTTGATTCTTCATCGTCACGAGAAAGTTGTATCAATTGATTCCGGGCAAGAACAAGCTCGCCAACCAGATTCATCAAACGATCCAACACGTTTACGTTCACACGAATTGATAAATCCGCAACGGTCTTTTTTTTGCTCGGCTGGGCATCGACTTCTACAGGAGCAGCCTTTCTGGTCACGACTTTTTTCGTCGGTTTTTCATTAGCCGCAGCAGCCGCAGTGCTCGGCGACTTTGCTTCTTCCTTTTCCTGTTTTTTCTGTTCAGCTAGTTTCTCGCGATGTCGAGCAGCCGCCTCGTTGATCGCTTTGTCAAGTTCATCAAAATCGACATCACCTGACTCCGTCATCAAGGTGGCAGTATCGATTCCCGCTACTGCTTTGCCACCCGCCTGAGCAGTTGCATTCGCTTCCTGCTGGCTGGCGTTTCCGACAAACTCGCTTGCATCCTTACCTTCGGCGACCTGTTCTAAATTACCGATCAGCTCTTTATGGTCAACATTGGGTTCTTCCCCATTTGATTCAAGACCCTGCATCAACTCTTTGATGCCGTCAATCCCTTCCAGCACAAGGGAGATACCATCGGTGGTTCGCTCGATAGAACGATCCCGCATTTTACCCAGCACATTTTCGGTCGCATGAGAAACCGAACCAATGCGCGTCAACCCGATAAATCCACAGGTTCCCTTAATCGTATGGATCGTGCGAAATATACTCGCTAACAGATCATCATTCTCCGTATCCTTTTCAAAGGCAACTATATCGGAATCAAGTTGGCTGAGATTTTCCCAGCTCTCTTCGAGAAATCCCTGAAGAATATCGTCTTCCATGCGTCCTGCGGCTTTATTCTAGAGTCCGAAGAAGAATTTTCGAGTCATCCTTAACTCGCATAATCTGTCAAAAATAAGTAGTCTCCAATTATTGGAATACCACACTGTTTCATTCTATCGTCATAACCAGAGCAGGAAATCTAGCACTGTTTCCTTTCATTGGTCGATTTTTATCGATTTTGAGGGTTATCACTGAATGATTTTCCATTTTTATTTGAAGAAGCCTCTATTAACCTCATACCGAGACCGGAAGGAATACCTGCCGACTTTGCGTTAAGCCACAAAAAAAGCAGAGACTGATGAAGGATCAGACTCTGCGATTTATTATTGTTGCTTCAAAACGATTTATTAACGTCGTCTTGTGTTACTGCTTGAATTCGACCGAGCTTGTCGGTTGTTTCCTCCTGCATAGTAAATGGCAGGGTCATCGATAATGAATTCGGTTGACCAGGTTTTTCCATCATCCATATTCACGGAATTGAAGAAGAGCGTGGTGAATGTTTTTGCCCGATACCCATAAGGATATTGCGAACTCAAGTGATCGGCTTTCGTTAAATCATCAACACCAGGACTGGCATAATAATGAACCGCTCCATCAGGAGTGAAAGACATTCCCAGGGTCCACCAGCCAGGCTGATTAATGGTCGGCCCAGGAATCATATTTCCGTTCTTATCGCCACGGATGACAATCATCGCAGAATCTTTATCGTACTTTGCATCTGTTTTGCTGTGGAACTGAATAAACATGCCGGGCCAATATGGTTCGACTTTTTCAACCATCGCGGTTCGGAACAGGCCACCAAACAGGCCTCCTCGCTTGCTTTTTCGACCACCTCGAGCACGTGGGTCGGTAAACGGCACTTGCTTTTCTTCCATAATGGTTGTTCTTAAATCGGCACGGACCCCAAAATGTGTACCGGAGCGATTTTCCCACTTATCCCAATCAGGAAAATAGATTCTTGCCACGCAACTTGGCTTCCAGGAAACAGGAATATGCCGTGTTGCTAACAGCAGGTCATCCTGTTGCTGCTTATAAGTAAGGCGACCAGGAATCCCCGTATTTTTTGATTTAACAGCCAGAGAAAATTGAGAACCTTCAATCCCGCCAGCAGGTGTTTTTACCAGTACAACTGAATCGGGAACGCCACGCTTGGGGCCTTCTCTCCATTTCTTATTGTTGGAAAAACCAACCGGAGAACGTAGTTTTTCATCTTGTTCTCGGCTGCTTTTGGGATGATTGTAATAGAATTTGAAATTCCCAGATTCAAAATTATCACTCTGGGAACTCATTTTGGCACCAGTACCAGGCACGAGTTGTGCCTCAACCTGACCATTCCCACAAAATGCAATCGCAGCTAACAGAGCTGCCCCTTTTAACGTTTTAATTATCATTTCTTATTTCCCCCTCCCTGAGGATGAGCCCAAGGCTCGCCGTGTTAACGGTGTTCAATATCAGTTAGTTGTTCAAAATCAATCTGTAATTATTACAACAAATTATTACGTAGACCCACATTACAAAGGTCTCTCGTGATCCCGTATCAATTGTATCGGTTGTTCCAATTTGCCTGATCAGAAAAAAACAACATTTCTGCCCGGTTTTCAACTGAGAGCCAAAACGATACAGTAAAGCAAACAATCGACAACTAATTACTCACCCGGATAAATCGGAACCAAACACTTATGATTGAGGGTAGCCCGACCACTTCAGTGGTTGGGTGCCGCCAGGCACAAGATGCTCGCACCATGTGCGTTCAATACCATTGAAACGTTCAATGAGAAAGGAACCCACATGGCGCGAGCATCTTGTTGCTACGCAACCCAACCGCTAAAAGCGGATGGGCTACCCAGTTAGATAAAAATATCCTGCCTGTTTTGCGCAGCATTTCATTGACAAGGCACTATTACCAAGAAAAATATTTCTCCCATGCGAAACAGTATCCACTGCGTCCTCTTTCTTTCAATGCTTTTGCTGGTCGATTACAGCCAGGCCAATTCGGTTCTCGCAGATGGTCCGAAAGATAATCTGTCCAATCAAGTCCGGCAGGTTCCGCCAGTTGGAATTGAACTTTCTGGAACAGACAAACAGGAATTACTTGCCGGGCAGAGGAAACTCTATGCACAAATCGAAACACTGAAAAAAAGTAAGGATGCACGTGTTCGGTCTCTCATTCCCGATGTCGAAATTTTCGCCCGGGCGATTCGGGACGGCGTCGCTCACCGCGAACTGTTTACCAAGCGGGATGTCACCACGGCAAAAAATGTGCTGACTGAAGGACTCAAACGAGCGGAAGCACTTCTTCAGGGAAATGCCCCCTGGACAAAACAAACCGGGCTTGTCGTCCGCGGTTACCGTTCACAAATTGATCAAACCGTCCAACCGTACGGCCTGGAAATTCCGGTCAATTATTCGTTTGAAGAGAAAGAGGAATACCGTCTCGATTTATGGTTCCACGGCAGAGGCGAACGTTCCACCGAACCACTTTTTATTGCCCAGCGAATGAATCGCAAAGGACGTTTTCAACCACGCAACACGATCGTACTGCATCCGTATGGGCGTTACAGCAACGCCTTCAAATTCGCGGGGGAAATTGATGTCCTCGAAGCTCTTGAGCATGCAAAACAGTTTTATCGGGTGGACGAAGACCGCATCAGTGTGCGAGGTTTTTCAATGGGCGGAGCCGGTTGCTGGCAGATGGCGGTCCATTATCCAGACCTGTTCTTCGCCGCCAATCCCGGTGCAGGTTTTTCAGAAACACCCGAATTTCTCAAATTCTTCCAGAAGGAAACATTGACTCCCACCTGGTACGAGAAAAAACTTTGGCACATGTATGACTGCACGAATAACGCTGCCAATTTATATCAACTGCCGACAATCGCTTACAGTGGCGAATTGGATATCCAAAAACAGGCGGCTGATATCATGGAATTGGCCCTCAAAAAAGAAAACCTGCGTTTAACGCACATCATCGGCCCAAAAACAAAACATACTATTCATAAAGATTCCCTGAAAATTATCGCTGCAAAGATGGAAAGCCTCGCCAAGCAAGGGCGAGTTTCTGTTCCGAAAAAAATCCGCTTCGTCACTTATACACTCAAATACAATCGCATGCACTGGTTAACCGTGACGCGATTGCAGGAACATTGGACACAAGCTCGCATCGCTGCCCGAATACTGCCCGATGAAAATAAAATCGAAATCGATGCCCGCAACATTCGCGGATTAAAACTCAAGTTCAAAGCAGGCGAATCCCCCTTTGCCCCGGATCGCCCTGTCTCTCTGGTGATGCACGCTGCAAAGGCTTCAAAAGTTTCCGATGGCAAGCAGATTCTGGTTGCCTTGCGTCCGGAAACAGATCGTTCCTGGAGTTGTGAACTCCATTTGGAAGGCAATCAATGGCAACTTGGTCCTTCTCCCGCAAACGGCCTGCAAAAAAAACATAATCTGCAGGGACCGATTGACGACGCGTTTATGAGTTCATTTCTGATCGTCAAACCGACCGGCAGCGCCTGGAATGAAAAACTGGGACAATGGTCTGTTTCCGAACAGAATCATTTCATCAAGGAATGGCGACGTCAGTTCCGCGGCGATGCGCAAGTTGTCAACGACACCGAACTAACGGCTGAGCAAATCGAAAATAATCACCTCATCTATTTCGGCGATCCCTCCAGCAATTCCGCATTGGCTAAAATTATCGATCAACTCCCTTTGAAATGGAATCAACAGGAACTGGTTGTCGCCGGCAATAAGTACGATGCGGCTCATCATGCACCGATTATAATTTACCCCAACCCGGCGAATCCTTCCAAATATATTGTCCTCAACAGCGGCTTCACTTACCGAGAATTCGCCTACTTAAATAATGCCCGGCAAGTTCCCAAACTTCCTGATTGGGCCGTGATCGATTTACGAACTGCTCCCGATTCCCTCTGGTCCGGCAAAGTCGTCGATGCAAATTTCTTCAACGAACAATGGCAATACAAAAAATAAAAGGAAAAACCATGACCCTCAATAATAAAACAGCCGTCATCACTGGAGGTGGTTCTGGAATCGGAGCTGCGATTGCAACCGAGTTAGCCCGGCAAGGGGCATCTGTTGTTATAGCAGGTCGGAATCTGGAAAAACTCGAAGCGGTTTGCGAGCAATATCCCGATCAGATTTTCGCCATCGCTGCTGATGTCGGAAACCGGGACGAAGCAACCAACCTGATTAAACAGGCAAACGAAAAGTTGGGCCAGATCGATATTCTCATCAACAGTGCAGGGACCAATGTTCCGAACCGAATGATGCACAATCTCGACCCAGCCGACTGGGATAAGATGATGCAGGTCAACGCAACGGGCGCATTCAATTGCATTCGAGAAACGCTGCCTCAAATGCGAAGCCGCCGCGATGGGTTGATTATCAACATCTCTTCCATCTCTGGACTGCGAGCCGCTGCGTTGGGAGGCGTTGGATATAACGCCAGCAAATTCGCCATTTCCGGTTTGGGAATGTCGGTCGGCGATGAGGTCCGCGAAGAGGGAATTCGTGTCACCAACATTTATCCGGGAGAAGTCGACACCCCGATTCTGGTCAAACGCCCCAGCCCCGTTTCTGATGAACATCGGGCGATCATCCTCAAACCAGAAGATGTCGCCGCAACCGTCCTCATGGTCATCAACCTCCCCCCAAGAGCCCGCGTCCCCGAACTGACTATCATGCCGACCGTGCAATCTTTTATCTGAAAGTAGGTTAGTTGTAGTTGTAGGGTGCGTTGTAACGCACCAAATGAAGCATGCGTGAAAAGGTGCGTCACGACGCACCCTACTCTCAAATATTCCTTTACAAAAGCTCTGCAAATGAATGATGAATCTCACCAAAAATCATCTGGTTCGAGTCGGCGGGAGTTTCTTTCCGGGGCGGCTGCTCGTAAACAGATTGCGCAGGCGGGGGAGCGGCTGGCGGATGAATTGGTGGAGCAGAATGTTGCTCCTGAATCTGGAGATACGGTCCGGCTGGCGACCCGCGCGATGGCTTGTGAGTTTTCTGTCATTCTCAACCCATCTGAAAATCGCAAGCAGGTGATTGCTGCTTCGGCTGCTT
>JAJRTM010000009.1 GCA_024278285.1 Planctomycetota bacterium | reverse complement strand
CTGAACGTTTTATGATTGCTTTTTCAGGGAATTTCAGGCTGCCTTTTTATTTGACACTTAAACTCATCAAACATCCGTGAAGAACCGTGTTCATCCGTGGCTTTTTCTTCTCTCTCGATTCTATCACAATCACGCTTTAGCTGGATAAACCTGGGAAATCCAATCTACAAATCCCCTATTGCAAAATCTCCAACGTCGGGGCTTGTGGTTTGACTAGATATTGCCGGGCAATTTCCATCGCGACGTTGGTGCAGATTTCTTCCAGGTTATTTCGTGCTGCTGACTCTTCTTCAAAAATCTGCCCCAGGCTGCTTTCATCGCCTCGAATGCGAATGGCTGGATCGGATCTGATTTCCCCCAGAAATGGAATGCTCTTTTCGCTGGCTGTCTGCTTTGCACCGCCTCTTCCGAATAGATCGCCTGTCATATTTTCGACCATGCCCAAAATGGGAATCTTCACCTGTCGATACATCGCGATCGCCTTGACGGCATCCAGTAACGCGATTTTCTGAGGCGTACAAACCACAACCGCTCCTGCGAGTGACATCATTTGTGAAAGTGTCAGCGCGACATCGCCCGTGCCGGGGGGCATATCGACGATTAAATAATCGAGTTCTCCCCACTCCGTTTCTGAAATGAATTGCGTCAGCAACTTATGCAACATCGGCCCCCGCCAGATGACTGCGTTATCTTCTGCAACAAGAAAACCGATTGACATCACCGCCAGGCCATCGTGCTGGACCGGGTGAATTCGCTGGATGACCGAACCATCCGGGTTCAAATGTTCGCGAACTTCCGGCTTACCCGTCGCCCCCAACATGTGCGGAATACTCGGCCCATACACGTCGGCGTCAAGCAGCCCAACTGTTGCACCCATCGATTTCAAACCGTAGGCAAGCGATGCAGCGACCGTGCTTTTTCCAACGCCTCCTTTGCCACTTCCAACCGCGATCACATTTTTAACTCGCAGGCCAACAGTTGCCCCAGATTCCGCCCCTTTCACATTCAGTGAATAGGTGACAGAAACTTCAGCAGGTGGTTCATCGACGGAAGCGATTTTTTCCCGAATTAATTGTCCCAGCTTTTCTTGATGAGGATAACCGGGAACAGGTAGTTCAATTTTCACCTCACAAACGCCACGGTCACCCAGTGAGATATCCTTAACAAGATTCAATTCACCAAGTGTTCGTTCAAAACCGGGGAGTGGCAGTGAGTTCAATAAATCGGATGGTATTTGTGCAGACATTTTTCCAAATTCGTATTTAATAGCCCGGAAACAATTTCACGGGCGAATTAACAAAAGCGATAAATTTACGCCAACTCGTTTCGGGCAAAAATTCGCTGACATAATTGACTTAGTATGCGCATTGAGACAGGTTTCTCAAGGTAACAAAGGCATCCTGCCTGCATCACTTCCCATATTATTGCCTTTTGAGACCGATTCACCAGTAAAATAACCTGTTGATTTTGCTCAGAAGCGGATAATGCACAGATAAGGGAGATTCCTTCTTCGGGCAAAGAGTCTAAATCAATAACCGCCAATGCGTTGAGGGAACTGCTTCTCAGTTCAATAAAGTCCTGAGCATTATCACAATAAACAATAGTATCCGCGAATTCCGGAAACGCTCGATGCAATCCAGAAACAAACCAGGGCATTTTTTCAAGAACATGAATAGCTGGCATGGGATTGTTTTTCTGATACAAAAAAAGTGACAATGTGTATGCTTTAACCAGATGATCAACAGATTAAAACCAATCATCAGAAACTCGTTCTGTTTTTGCAATCATAAAGGTTACGAAACCGCCTTATACCACACCCTCGGCAACCTCCCCGAACCAAAATTCACCCACAAATTCTTCTGAAGAGGCTAAAAAAAAACAAAACAACGAGCAGAGAAAATTGTTCCAAAAAAACATTTGATTCTGCAAAGAAAAACGGTTCTGCAATAAAATCACAAAGCTGCTTGGCGAACTATCATTCACTACGTCGATAATAGTAGCTGTGATCTAAAGATCGCTCGGTAAATTACAGTCGTATCTTTGATACCGTAGCTTGGTATGCTTGCCTCATCAAATACGATTTTCCTCGCAATCGTTTAACGGCAAGCCGATCGCGACTGCGTAGGTGGGCTGGACAATGACGGCTTGCTGTGCAACGAAACGATAACAACCGCGTCAGTTATTATGCCCAATGATGCCAGCTACGATTCTTCCCTGCAATACCGTACATGGTCAATCGAGACACATTTGCTTAACAACAAGTAGAGCGTGATTTTGGAACTCTTGAGTAACAGCATACCTGCTTGCGCAGTCGCGATCGGCTTGCCGTTAAACGAATTGTCTGTCATTGTACAGAACCTGCTGGACGCAACCCTGTGAAATGCAAACAGAAGATACAACAGTTATTGTTCGAACGATCTTTATTTGTTGATTTCAGAATCGGAATTCGTTTGCAATTTGTCGGTTGCTTCCGGTTGTATGATCGTCCCCTGGGCGAAGCTTTGACCGATGGTTAGTTTCATTCGTTGGCCTCCTGTTTCGATGGTTGCACTTTCTTCTTCAATTTGAACAATGCGTCCGGAAAGAGCGACTGTCTCGAAGGGTGCCTGTGGTGCGACCTTGATAACACGTCCTGTAATTAACTCGGTAATCCAGGCGATTGGTTTGCCGTTTCGGCTGGTCACTGCACTGAGGATGGTCATTTTCATCGGATCTTGATTGTTAACACCGATGCCGAAGATGTTATCTCGGGCGATGATGGCGTAATCGCGAGGGTCGGATGAAACAAGCAATTCTGCTTTTCCCGTACTGAGCGATTTTCTTTTGGAACCGGGAATGATGAGCGCTTCGATTCCGAGAGAAATATCGAACTGACCGGAATTCCCGACCGGCGTTATGCGAAGCGATTTAATTTCGTGCAACTGATCTGAATTGTAGAATCGGAATAACGCGTTGGTCAGTTGCAGTAGTGTTCCGCGTGCTTTGAGATCGAAAGGCATTGCTCGATAAAGACCGTAGCGATTGGCAGGAGAACCAGAGCCGACCGTTGCGTTTTGTAACTTCGCTTTGCGGATCACATCGAGTAGCCAATTGCGATAAAGCGACCGAGCGGTTTCGATATCTGCGGGAAGTGATTTCTTCCTCCAGAGCTCGATCTTCTTGCCTGCTACCCGAGCTTCAGAAAGTAATTTTTCTCGTTTTTGAATATCTTCCTGTAGCGTTTCCTGCTCGTTACGAAGGTTTTCCAATGGACCCTGGATCATGGAATTGAGAACGTAATCTCCCAGTTGGAAGATTCCCATCAACGCCATAAACCCTAACAGAAGTTGTTGCCTGGTCGGTTTCACGACTTCACCTCCGCGGTTTTCTTTTTTGTCTTTATTTTTGTTTTTGCGGAAGTCGTTTTACTTTTTGTTGTCTTCACTTTTGCGGGTTTCTTCTTGCTGCTGGCTGCTCTTTGGGCAAGTTCTTCTTTGGAAAAGTGACTGGTGTATTTTTCGCGTGGTCTGCTGCGGATTGTCATTGTTGTCTGGAAGGTCCAGATGCTTTCCTTGCCCTGTTTTCGTTCACGAATGCCTGGTGTTTTTAATTGATGATATTGATCGGCGAGGCTGACTTCCATTTGGCGGATCGCTTCGGGAGATTGGCTTGTTCCACGGAAAGAAACGACTGCTCCTTTTTGTGTTAGCGAAGCCGTAAATTGCTGGAGTGATAATTTTGGACTGGACGGAATGCGTATCGTTAAATCTCGCAGTTCATCGAGCCAGTCGATGCGAGAGCCTTCCCAGCGAGCCAATACCTTGGCGAGGTTTCGTTTTGAGCGAGTTTTTTTTACCAGATCATTCAATTCGTTTCGACGAGTTTTCAGCTTGACAATTTCAGTTTCGATTTCAGCAAACTGCGAATTCACGTAGTACCAGCCTCCTCCGGCAATCAAAATGGCTGCTGCTGCGATTGAAAGGATTCGATTTCGCATGTTGACCGGAACAGGCGGTTTTTTCGGATGCGCAAAATCGATGGCAGGCGTTATCTCGATCGCTTCCGATTTCAACGCGGCGACCAGCGGAGTATAAATTCCAAAAGCGGCTCCGCTGGCGTCCCCTTCAATCAGAGAAGCTGAAGCGACCTGTTGAATTTCAAAATCGTAACGACCCTCTAGCGAGCGACTCAATAAGGCGGTTTCAACTTCGCTGCCGACAAGAACAACGCTTCCAATTTCGACATCTTCGGCCAGCAATGTCCGTTGGATTTCACTGGCGACAAACTCTTCCCGATGCTCGGTACTCATATCAGAAGAAAGTCGCACGGTTCTGGAAAGAATCGGCAACTTATTTTGCACAATTAACAGGTGAGCCGCATCAGCAGCTTCGCTAATGACAAGTGTCGCTGTTTTGTCGTTTTCAGATTGTGGCGGGGCGAAGACTCCAAGCGAATGGGGCGTGATAATAATTCGGTGCATCGGGCAACCAGCCGCAGCGACCAACTCCTGCACCATCTGTTGATGCTCGGCTGGCAGCACCATCGCAGAGACTTTTCGCGTTCCATCTTCTTCGGGAGGATAAGCGATAAAATCAAGCAGGTTTTCCTCGTTAATCCCTTGAAGTTGTCGAATAGCCATGTTGCGAACCAGCGTAGGCAGTTCCGTTTCGCTGGCTGGCGGCACAGAAAAGGTGACCGAATCGACGGCTCCTCGATTGACGCACAAAAGGAGCGTCGCTTTGGAAGCACCCAATTCTGAAACAAGACTTTTCAGAAGCCCCTTCATTGAGGGGGCAGGTTGATTCTTTTCTTCTTGCGAGTCCTGCTGCGAATCGGCTGGTTTTTCCTGTACTTCTGCAATGCGTTTCTTTTCTCCCACAGCGATGATGTGCATTGAATCGCTCTTCTCGCTTTGTACATAAACATAGCGTAGAAGTTCAGGAGTCCAGCTTACGGCTAAAATTTTACTCATCGTATTTGTTTAATTAGATTGAGGGAAGTTCCGGGAGGGATTACCAGGGTAGCTCAACCACTTCAGTGGCTGAGTGCCGTCAGGCACAAGATGCCCGCGCCATGTGCTTTTGATTTCAGGGAACCTCTATTTATTCAAAAGGAGCACAGACATTCCTGTCTGTCTCGTTTGAGCATGCTGTCAAGTAGGCAGACAAGAGAATGTCTACTCTCCGTTCAATCATATATTTTTGAATAAATAGAGGTTCCCTTCATTGATACCTTCAATAAAAAATGGAAACCACATGGCGCGAGCGTCTTGTTGCTGCGCAACCCAACCGCTAAAAGCGGTCGGGCTACCCAGTTCACAAAACGTAGCACTTCATATTAATCTCTCGTTCAATTGATTTCTGAAAACTGCGATTCCCCGGCATCACTTTGACCAAGAAGTGATAACGGTGCAGGCAGGCCTTGGTCGGTAAGGTCAATCCAGTCTACTACTGAGGTTGAGCGTTTACTAGCATCAATTGTCAGTTTCCGTCGCAGGAAAGGG
>JAJRTM010000101.1 GCA_024278285.1 Planctomycetota bacterium | reverse complement strand
TTTTTCATCAGCCGCGAGCGAAAGTTCCAACTCGGTCAGCGGTTCAGATTGCCCCAGCGAGAAACGTTCAATCGATTCGGTTCGCAACTCACAACTTTGCTCGAAACTTCCCGAAGAAATCGCAGCGACCGAAGCCGAAGGGAACTCTGTGCAACGCTGCAGCGCCCCGCGCACATGGAACAGCCCCGTTGTTGAATCGAGCCGTTCGAGATACAGTTTTCCTTCGTCCATCAATTCCTGAAGTTCCGCCAGAATGAACCAGCTTTTTCCAGGCAGGTAAGAGGCAAAATGCTCCGAGAATTCAACCGGCTTCTCTTTTTTGACGGCTGAAGAATCTGTTTGATTCTGCTGCGAAGAAGATCGCGTTTCCGGAAAAAGTGTTAAACGAACTTCGGGGAGTGTTTCAATTTTCCGTTGTGTGGCGACATCAAAAGTACGAATCGATTCAACTTCGTCGCCGAACAATTCGATACGCAACGGCAATGCTGAATCGGTCGGGAATAGATCGAGTATCCCGCCATGAATGGCGAATTCGCCGGGCAATTCAATCGCAGTCGTTCGCTGAAATCCACGCCCCAGCAACCACTTGGCCCATTGCTCCAGATCAAGTTCATCATCCACTTTTAGCAGCCGGGTATATTCACGAAGTTGATTCGCATCAGGCACCGGCTGCATCAACGCTTCAATGGAAGTGACCAGAACTTGCGGAGCCTGCCCGGCTGCAAATTTTTTGAGAACTTCCAGCCGCCTGCCAAAGGGTGGGTCTGCGGTGCTCCATTCATCAGGAGAGCCTTCCATTGCAGGGAACAGGGCTGGTTCCTGCTTGAGAAACGCAGCTAAATCAGCGAATAAATCTTCGAGATCGCTGGATCGCGGGGCAACAACAACCAGCGTTCCTGCACATTCTTCGGCAAAACAGGCAGCCGCCAGGGCGCGCGCAGACCCCCAGGCACCATCAATCGTTCCACTCTCCCCACGTTTCAGAGCAGCAAGAATTCCCTGCATTTCAGGGGTTTGAGCAACCAACGGAACCAGATCGGGAATCTCGTTGACCACAAACAAATCAGCCGTGGCGTCTCCCGCATCCTTATTCATACTCGAATTGTAGAGTTTCCGCGATGAAGTTCAATCGACCCGGAGCAACAAAAGTGACGCGGGGTCTGCTCAGCAGGACCTACATTGCTACCGTGAATGCAAACGTGTCCATACTTCAGTGTCAATATTTTCGCTGACAGAATGCACCGAACCATCGAGCCGCAATGTGTTGACAATCCCGGGATGCTGGCTGCGGGAATTGCTTCTAAAGTTGGCGAATATTGGTATCAGGGAACAAGGCATCCCCTTGCGGACCAGAAATTTATTTGAGAGTTTGAGTTTTAGCAAAGAGCAAGAAATAATTCCATCGGCTACTGTCGTGTTTGGACCGAACTGGTGCGAGACAAGAATGCTTCCACCAATAAACCCCAGTGCCCAAGTGCCTCGCGGATCGATTGGATCAATCCCTGCTCGAAGTTCATCGACTGCTATCATATTGGAATGACCTTTCGGAAAATCGCCGAAATCAAAAGAGACATTAAACCCGGCTACACCACTTCCCCACAATGTTCCATTGGTATTGAGCAAATCGTTCGTATCGGTATAGAAGCCATTCGGGCACATTGGCATGAACTGAAGACAGGTCTGGTCTGGTCCAATATTGAGTCCATAATTCCCCCGAGCGTAAACATGACCACTTGTCCCCGACTGCAAGGCTCGTTCATACGGAGCATCGTTGAACGAATCGGAAGGACACTTAAAAGTCGGTAGCTCTGCTCTACAGGCTGGCAGATTCACCACGGAATCGACCGGCAGACTCAAATCAAAAGCATCGTAAAGGGTTGACTGCTCCAGAGAGGGCAACAGAAAGATCACCCAGTTGGCGTGCAGGCGATCCGGTTCTGTCCCGGGAGAAATCCCCATCGCCACACGATCAAACGTCCCAATCGGAAGTATCCCTCCGCCCAACGGCTCTCCGCGAGTCCCCCAGATATTTCCGGGAGGCAATTTGCGGTGCGCGTCGTGATAATTATGCAACGCCAGACCGATCTGCTTCAAATTATTCTTACACGATGTCCGGCGAGCCGCTTCCCGGGCAGCCTGTACCGCAGGCAATAGCAGTGAAACAAGAACTCCAATAATCGCGATTGAAACCAGCAATTCTACGATTGTGAATCCGAATCGGTATCTGCTTTTCATCGCTATTGCCTTCTATTTACCTCAGGGGCCAACTCGCAGAACTGCGGCTGTCGTATCCAACCGATTCACCACATTTCCTCGCGCATCAATTATCGCACTTCCAGACCACGTTGTACAACACAAATTCCACTTTCTCGATTCAATCGCCCGATATCGACACTCCTGAAGCAGTCGCTGCGACCAGGCGGGATGATCTGCAAAAATGCCATCGTAGATCAAATAGACAATTGCATCTGCATCGCTGGATTGCCGATATTGCGGCAATCCCGGCAAGAACAACTCATAGCAGACTACAACGGCCAATTTTTTTGTCTGCCCATTTTTTGTTTTTAACTCCAATAATTGAAAATCCTCCCCAGCAGATAAACGAGGTTCCCAGTCAAACAGCGACTTCATTTTTTGACGAACAAACGCCGTATCCAGCCAATCGGATAATCCTTCTTTGACAGGGACCAAAACTCGCTTGCTGTAGACGGATACTTTCCCCTCTGTAGAGATCAAACAGGCAGAGTTGAAAAGCCTGCTTTCTGGCATTTCCAGACCGTACTGCGTAATCATCCTGCGATGACTCAGTACAACGCCGACCAGGCAAGATGTCTGATAGCGTGGAACCAGAGTTTGAGAAAAATTCTGTACGGTAAAAACCGGGTCATCCACAGATCGAGGGGTGGGATTGGGCGCGAACGAACCTTCGGGCATTTTACTGATACTCAGGCACGCAAATCGCTGTCGCCGGCCACGCAAGGCCAAAACGGTATTGCAAAATCTCTGCCAGCATCGCAATCACGCTTAGAGACAAAACGGAAATCATGAGAGGCTTTCCCCGAAAAAACCGGATCGCAAACGCCAGAACCATTATCTGTAGTGCATAAAACAGACAAAAAGCACCTTGCAGATAATACCCTCCTGCAGGCACCACCTCCCGCATAAACGAAGTCGACAGCCAGCTGATGACAAAGCCAACAATAAAAGCCTCAACAGCAACCCAATAACCGGAAACAGAATCCCTGCCAGACCCCCAAAGCCACAATAACGGAGTAAAACAGAACCACCATGTCGGCAAATCCCAAGGCGGAAAAGAAGCTGTCAACAGGACAACACTCGCCCCACCCAGTAAAACCGACCAGAAAAACCTCACGCCGAAACCCGCCGTCGTATCCAAATACCTATTCCAAGGCAAATCATCCCAACCACCAAATACCATAACCATGCAGGAAGCCTGCCTTCATGGATAGCATCTTTGATTGCTGATTCGATTTTAGATTCAAAGTTTGGCTCAGGTAAGCCGTAATACGACAGGTAAAATTCCTCTTTCGGGACCATATCGGAACTAACGATTTCTACTGAATGAGTCAGTCTCATCATTACTTCTCCGTCGTCATTTATATATTCAGAGACACTAGACTTAGGAATAGGGATGTTGCCTACAAATTGCATTTCGTTGATAAGCTTTACATTCGTTTTAGGTCCAATCATTCTAAATCCATATTCCCGTATGGACCAGTCAGTATTTTCGTCACAAATCATATAGTTGTTTGAGAATCCAGGATCATTAAATACATTATTTGTGTCTTCGATTTCGATTTTTATTAGCTCTCCTTCTTCGGTAGTAAAGGGGGATATCGATCTTATCTGGATCTCCGGGTCTTCGGCAATATCAAGCAGGGTTTTATTATACATATACCATGCTCCCAGCATTTTCCCCATGATCTCTTCTTTTTTACTTGTGGTGGTCAATTCATCCTTTGGGTTTACCGAAGGCCTACCAAGCCACTTTATCGAATATGATGCCTTCGTCGCCCCTGTACTTTTATTGATAACAAACGCATAGTCTGGATTGATCACATAAATCATGCCATCCGCTTGTGATTTTAACGCATAGCGAATACCTTCACGACACTTAAACAAAGACCCTTCAACCTTTGGCTTATCTCTTTCTTTCTGTTCATCTTTTTTATCTAATAACTCTCGATGAAGACTTACTCTTACCGCAAAGGATGCCTTGTTTATCTTATTTTGCGCATCCCGGGCACCCTCTAAAAATCTTTTGAACAAGGCTTCCTGGCGATTTATACCTTTGCCTTCGGCTCTACATTCAGTATTGGAAAGCATCGCTATGGCTAGGGTAAAAAAAATTACTGTCCTTGAGGATAAAATGAAACAACTCACAGAGATCTCCCGCTTGAAAATTAAAATAACTCATTGGCAAGCGCCTGTACTACAAGTGCAGAATACTGGAGGATCCTCGCATTCTTTGTAACAGCTATGGCAGAAACTTGGGGTACAATAATTCGAGCCTGGGGTGCTACTACATAAATAGGTTTGACCTGGGCACCCGTCACTAATAAGAAGGCTGCCACATCCTACGCAGATACTAGGCTCATCACACGAAATGGCATTCCCTGTGCTGATAGAAAGAAGCAGCAGCGTTATTCCCAAGGCAGACATTATATTCGATATCACTACAGAGTAATTCATCAAACTCTCCTTTATGGTGATCTTACAAAATAAAAGACTCGCGTCATCAAAGAAAACAAGAAAGTTCACCCTCCTTTCACATTTCCAGAAATGTTAATAATTACTGTCGACAATCCATCGTGATCAGTGTAGATCTTTATCTCATTTTCAAGAGAAGTAGCATCGATATCGGTATTGATTTTTATTACAATTTCAACCCTCGCTCCCGGTGAAATTTCGATGGGAAATTCATTCAGCGTGATACAGCCGCAGCTTTTTTGTGAGCCGAGTAGCGTAATCGTTTTGCTGGAGAGATTTTTGACGACAACGGTTCGTTCAACCGTTTCGCCCGGTTTGGCATTTTCGATGATGATGTTGGCGGGTGTGAAGATGAGGCGTTCCCCTTGCAGGTAGGCGAATGATGTTGCCATTCCGCCGGAGCGCCACCAGCCGATGCCGAAGAAGATGCAGCCGATCAGTAGAGTGATCAGGGCAATTTGTATCCATTGAATAAGTGGGCTTCGAGAACCAGCCTGTTGCTCACGAGAATCCGTTGGCACGCTTGTTTCATCGTTGATTACATCCGCAGACATCAACCAAACCCTCCCGCCGCTTTGTGAATCCCAAGAACAGGGAAAAGACGAATCTACTGAAAGAACATTCAGGATAGTAATTTACATACACATGCATACACACACACAGATTTTCAAGTCCATTCTTGTAATTTTGTTCAAAAAGTCGAAATTGAGGTAAACACCTGCTAGCGAGAAAGTGCGTTTCTTGCATTTAATACTGTTTCGGTTGCTTCTACTGCGGTTTTTGCGGTGGCGGTGAGGTGGCCCATTTTTCTTGCTGGGCGGGGGTCTTGTTTACCGTAGAGGTGCAGGCGGACGCCGGGGAATTTTAGTGCGTTTTCCCATTGTGGGGTGCCGTTTTGCCAGAGGTCTCCCATAATATTTGCCATTGCTGCGGGTTGAATGGGGGTCATGTCGCCTAGCGGTAAATTACAGATGGCTCTTACCTGTTGCTCAAACTGGCTGCATGGGGAAGCGTCGATAGTTAAGTGTCCGGAATTGTGAGGGCGCGGGGCGACTTCGTTGATGAGTAGCTCATTTTCTTTCGTAACGAACAATTCAACACACATCACGCCGACGACATCGAGCGTTTCCAGAACACCTTCAGTTATTTCGCGAGCCTGTTTTTCTAACGGCTGCATTTGGGGATCAGGACAAACAGATAAATCGAGAATATGATTGCGGTGTTCATTACGAATTGGGCCACAGCAAACAATTTCGCCTTGTGCATTTCTCGCTGCAACGACAGAGGCTTCTGCAATGAAATCGATCTTCTTTTCATAAATCGATTCCACATTCCCCAGCTCGTCCCAATAGAAAATCGCCTGGTCAGCGGAATCGATTGCCCGTTGGCCTTTGCCATCGTATCCCCATTGAGCGGTTTTCAAAATAGCAGAGCAGCCGAGTTGTTCTATTGCAAGTTCCAGTTCTCCATAACTGTTGATTGCACGAAATGGAGTGACAGGCAACCCTGCTTGCTGCAAGGTAGTTTTTTCTCGAATCCGATTTTGCGACGTGTGCAAAACCGAGCCGGCAGGTCGGACCGGGACAAGTTGTTCAATTGCCTGGACTGCGGAAGCGGAAATGTTCTCGAATTCGAAAGTAACGACATCGACTGTTTTTGCGAATTCTTTGATACGATCCAGATCGTTATACGCTCCGGTGAATTCGCGGTCTGCGATGTGACCGGTCGGGGAATCGACTTCGGTAGAATACGTGTGGATACGGTAACCCATTTCGCGAGCCGCGATCGCAAACATCCGACCAAGCTGGCCACTTCCGAGAACACCAAGCGTGCTACCAGGTAATATAATTGAACTCATCTGTAGATTAAATTTCTATCGTATTTTGCAGAATGCTCGGAAGTTACCAGGGCCATCACGGGCCCGGCTCGCCTGGGAAGATCAAAGATCTTGCGTTGAGGCGTTATTCAGTTTGGAACTGGCGATGACTGTTTCGGTTTGGTTCTGCTGGTATTGTTTCAGTTTCTTTTGTAGTTCGGGGCGTGTTGTTGCGAGAATGCGACTGGCGAGCAGGGCTCCGTTTTTTGCTCCGGAATTTCCGATGGCTAACGTCCCGACCGGAATCCCGCCCGGCATTTGCACAATCGATAATAGCGAATCGAGTCCTGAAAGAGCTTTGCTTTGTACGGGAACGCCGAGTACGGGCAGCGTTGTTTGTGCAGCGACCATGCCCGGCAAATGAGCCGCCCCGCCCGCTCCTGCAATAATCACTTCCAAGCCACGCTCGGCTGCACTCTTGGCGTAATCGAACATAAGATCGGGAGTACGATGGGCGGAAACAACCTGACATTCGTGCGGAACACCCAATTCACTCAAAATAGCCGAGGCGTGCTGCATGGTTGGCCAGTCAGACGTACTCCCCATGATGATTCCGACGAGTGGTTTTGTTGCTTCAGGCTCAGACATCTTAATCCCTGTTTTTTGGAAGAACAACTTCT
>JAJRTM010000100.1 GCA_024278285.1 Planctomycetota bacterium | reverse complement strand
TTGCTTTGCGTGGGAAAGAAGTTTTCAATAATCATTGTGTTCAATGTCACGGCACTTACGGTGGCAAAGAACTTTACCCCGAACGAACGATTCCCATTGACGAAATTGGGACAGACCCGGTCCGTCTACGGGCGCTGCCGGTTCGCTATCGGGAGGGGCTCAAAAATAGCTGGGTGGGAGAATACGGAAAATTGAATACGATTACCGATCCCAAAGGGTATGTCGCCCCGCCGTTGGATGGTATCTGGGCAACGGCTCCCTATTTTCATAATGGTTCGGTCCCGACACTGTGGCACGTTCTGCATCCTGAACAGCGACCAACCGTCTGGCAGCGAACGGAAGATGGTTACGATCAGAAAAAAGTTGGCCTCGAAACCAAAACCTTCGAAAAGGTGCCTCGCGATATCGAAGCTGCTGAGAAAAGAACCTATTTCAACACAAAGAAATTCGGCAAAAAAAACAGCGGTCACGGTTACCCGAATGATCTCAACGAACAAGAAAAGCAAGCCGTACTGGAATACCTGAAGACAATCTGAGTTGCCCCGCAACAAGAAGCCGAGAATATGGTTTCCTACGAAGAAAAGACATAAAACGATATAAAAGAGGGGCGTTTATCATCCAGGCAGAGTGTCTGAAAAGGCTTCTTGTGACTGCCTCGCCCAGACCTTAAGCAAGCGATATTTTTTGCCAAGATGATGTTAAACGATTAGATCTCTTTTTCAAACGAGCACAGCGAAAACCAGAGCAGCGTGCAATTAATTGAGGCTCATATCGATGACATGCTGAACAAAATCAGCATTTTATTGATAAGATACTAAAACGGAACCGCCTGGTGATACTGTTTTGAACGGGCGGAAGTTCGAGGGTCCAGCGGTGCGTGCATCACTCCGGGGGTTGGTCGGCCCTGGAAAAACTCCGCTTCTTTAGATCGTCGGACTCTACTGCGGGGCTGATCATAATCTCGCTGACGGGTATATGTTTTCGGGCCTAAATCGTCCATCGCGAAGGGATCAAATTGCTTGATTCGCTCGTTTTCAACCCGCGGATCCATTGCGTACGGGCTAGGCATTTGAGTGTTCCACGGAGTGACGCAGCCCGTGCAATAAAGGCAGAATATCAGCATAAATAGTGATCGCAAAACGAACCACTTTGCTAATTTCGATTTCATCGCTAAAATTTTCATTGCACTCAATACGACGCTTGTACGGGAAGCTTCCTTGGAGAGAGCTGAAATATACCAGAATAAAGAATTCTTCAACAGAGGAATATGAACGAACAGATTGGGCTGGATGCCAAAGTGATAAACTCTCAGCAAACTGAATCGCGTGATTGTAAAAAGTACAATTGCATTTTCCCTGAAAACTCGCCTGGTGAAAACTTGCAGGAAGAAAAAAGAATATCCCTTGGCTCACGAACTCTCCCCTCGCGTTATTTTCTTGCTCCGCTTGCTGGATATACGCACCTTCCACTACGAACTGCATTAAGGGAACTGGGAGGAATTGGACTGGCAACAACCGATCTAATTCTGGCAGCTCAACTTATTTCAGGGGGGCGTAAATCCCGAGAGCTGATTAAAACTTCTGAGCAAGACCAACCACTTTCTGTTCAAATATTTGGAAACAAAATCCCGGACCTCACGCGGGCAGCGATTTTGCTTGAAGATTTGGGCTACCAGGGAATCGATATCAATATGGGTTGCCCGATGGGAAAGGTTAACAGTTCTGGTGGTGGAGCCCGTTTGATGTGTGATTGCGATTCAGCAACAGCTATGGTGGCTGCAGTTGTGGAAGCGGTCTCACTTCCGGTAACTGTTAAAATGCGGCTCGGATGGAACGCAGAGCAAATGACTGCCCCTTTGCTGGCGAAAGCATTTGAGCAAGTCGGGGTGGCTGGTATTACCATTCATGGTCGCACACGCCAGCAAGGTTTTCATGGCAAGGTTAATCTTGAAGGGATCAAACAAGTTGTTGAAGCGGTTGATCATATTCCAATCATTGGTAATGGAGATGTTCGCACGATTGAAGATGCAATCGCGATGAGACAATTCACCGGATGCCAGGCGATTGCCATCGGACGTGGCGCGATGCTCGATCCCTGGCTCTTTCGAAAACTAAAGCAGTACCATCAAGGTGAGACGCCAACGGATCCAACCGTCAAAGAACAAATCGCCTTTTTGTCCAGGCATTTTGATTTGATGTTTCAGGAGCATGGCGAATACGCAACGGTTCTGTTCCGGAAATTTGCAGGCTGGTACGGAGCAAGACTCGGCATCCCCGAATACCTGGAAGACCGATTAAGACGCCTTGAATCAGAAAAAGTGTTTCAGGAGATTGTCCAGGAAATACAACAGCGGCACGGTCAACGAACCTCAACAACTGCAACCGCGTTGATCAAAGTTCCCAATGGTCCGGTTGAACGCTGGTAAGAATCAGGCGGTAGCATCATGATTAATGAAAGGCTGCGCAAAAGTGGCAGGATATTTTTACCACGAAAAAGAAAGATGTGAACCACGCTGGGAAGTGGATCCCCCCTATTTCGTGCGGTGGTCCACAATAGCGGACCCTACGGACAACCCAGCACGGCTGGTTCACTCTGATAGCCGTAACCAAACTGATATTTTCCTATAATTTGCGAGCCGTTCGCAAACTTTTACCGTTAGTAATCTGAATTCCTGCAAGATCGCACAGTTACATCAAAATTTTACGAGTTGGCAGCATCTGTGGTTTGTTCTGAATCTTTACGAAATAGCAAAGCAGAGAAGCCGCCATCGTGCGTGGCGTTGGGCAGGATTGTTTTCATTTCGCTGCAAATGAACTCTGGCTGCAACTGAAGCCAGGTTTGAATTAATTGTTCGTTTTCTCGCGAATCGATACTGCATGTGGAATAGACGATACGCCCGTCTTGCTCAAGCTCCCTCGCGGCAACATCCAGTAGATGCAGTTGAATCTCATTCAACTCACGAACTTCGTTATCACAATACCGCCAGCGTGCTTCCACACGTTTGCCAAGCACTCCCGTGTTACTGCATGGTGCATCGACAAGAATTGCATCGAACGGCCCGCCATCTATTTCTGGTTCGTGCCGATCAATTAATAATGTTTCGATACATTGATAACCTAACCGCTCTGCGTTTTCTCGCACCTGTTTCAAGCGGTGTTCCACAACCTCGGCTGCAACAATGTTTCCCTGATTGAGCATTAACTCGGCTAGTTGTGTTGTTTTCGTTCCTGGCCCCGCACATAAATCGAGAACATTCTGCTTGGGGTACGGGTTCAACAATCGAACAGCGTGCATTGCTGTTTCATCCTGAATGACAAATTCTCCTTCATGAAAACCAGGAAGGTCACTGAGGCGAATCGATTGCTTCAGGCGGACAGCTTCTGGATGATCACCAGCTTCCACGCTAATATCTTGCTCTTCACATTTTGCGATCCACTTTTCAGGTTCGATCAGCATTCGAGAAATGCGAACGGTCATCGGAGGAGGAACCAGAGAAGCCCACGCAATTTCAAAAAGTTCTTCCTGAGAGAAAGTTTTTTCCCATTGACTGATGAGAAAACCGGGCAAACTGAAGGCATGCGAAAGATAATCGCGAAGTCTTCTGTTTGGATTAGGAAATATTTTTTTCGTCAGTGAGCGATATTCCCGATCAGCCGCGGGGTAGCGGTTCGCTTCTGCTTCGTCATGCGTTTCGTCAGTAAGTAACCGTTGGACACCTCGCAAAACACCATTAAGAAAGCCGGTCCATTCCGGATGCCCTGCAAATCGGCACAGCTCAACTGTTTCGGAAATGGCAGCGTGATGAGATTTAGCAGGGCCAAACAATAATTCGGCTGCTCCTAATTGAAGCAATGTCCACAAGGTAAGTTCGACGCGATCGCGTGGGCGGGAAACGCATTCTGCAAGAACGATATCGATAATTCCGATTCGTAAGATAAGCCGCTCTGCATATTTGGCCCCCTGATGTTGTTCAGAGCGATCACTCCCGGCTGCTATCAGTTGGTCGCGAACCAGTTTATCTTTTGATCGCCATTGTTCGACAAAGAAAAACGCCCACTGCCTGGCTGTAGCCGGGTTAGAGCCGGCAGGGATTTTTTTGGGCTTACGCTTTTGTTGTTTTCTCATGCAATTTCGTTGATCTACTGAAACTAACCCTGCTTCGGGTGAATGCTTTTCATTTGGTAACTAATCAGCAATGTTTGGTTTTTGCAGAAATTAAGGTTGTCTGTAGGGTCCGCTATTGCGGACCACCGCAGAAATAGGGGGATCCATCTCCCATTGTGGTCCGCGGGTAGCGGACCCTACGCCAAAGTTGAATCGTTACTTTAATTGGTGCATAGCTTAGCAAGATCGTCGAAGAAATGCGGGTATGTTTTTGCGGTACAGTCAGGATCTTCAATAACAATGCCCGGAACCTTCAGGCCAATAAGGCTGAAACTCATCGCCATGCGGTGATCGTCATAAGTTTTGATACTGGCGGGAGTCATTGGGCCTGGGTGAATCGTGTAGCCGTCCGGGTGTTCTTCAGCTTTGATGCCAAGTTTTTTCAGTTCGGTAACGACTGCTGCGATGCGATCAGTTTCTTTGAATCGCATATGCTCGACATTGCGAACCCGAGTAGGCCCGTTGGCAAAAACAGCGACCGCGGCCAATGTTTGAGCCGTATCACTGATCGCGTTCATGTCGATATCGATCCCACGAAGTTCGCCCCCGGTCACCTTCACATAGTTATCACCCCATTCAATCGTGCATCCCATCAATGCGAGTGCATCGACAAATTTAATGTCTCCCTGAAGTCCATTTTTATGCAAGTTTGGAATCGTCACCGAACCGCCGGTTATCGCAGCGGCTGCAAAGAAATAACTGGCAGCAGAAGCATCTGGTTCAACCGTATATTCTTTGGCACAATACATTTGGGGCGTGACTCGAAAGCGTTGCATATCATCATGTTGCACGCTGACGCCGAAGCTCTTCATCAGACTCAACGTTAATTCGATGTAAGGCTTTGAAACAAGCTCCCCTTCGACAATAATTTCCAGTGGAGAAGTTGCATACGGAGCAACCATCAACAAGGCGC